>JAGKWS010000050.1 GCA_021151685.1 Chitinophagaceae bacterium | reverse complement strand
GTACCCGGACCGCCAGCTCTTGACCATCACGAGGAAATTACCCGGCCGCAACAAGACATTGCCTACCTGTCTGCTGAAAAAGGAATACCCATGCGGCCGGGCGGGCAGGATGGCGAAATGGCTGGCACTTTTGAAAACTATCATTCATTAGTAACCACAGCACTTGCAGCGCCTATACACCAGACATTGGCTGAAAAACTACGGCCAACCATAGCTGATGCACCACAGAACAGCAAGCAGACACAGGTAAACATCTTGGGTAGTAGAGTGGTGCCACACAGACTGCCGCTACCCAAGGCTTCATTGACTCTGGCAACAGAATACAACAGCATAATGCTGCGGCATACGCTGCTACCAGACATAATGAATGACACTGCGACACATGCCGATACTATGCAAATGGGCAGACTAAGTGAAATGGTGAGTGCGCCGAACCCTGACACCCCATCTGTACCAGAGTACCCGAAACACCCGACCATAGCAGAACGCATGCACTACCCTACACCAACCCATATGACCGTGCATGTGCATCACCGTGAAGACGGAACAGCCGGCATGCGGCAGGAGATAGAAGCAGTACTACTGGAGATTTTTGACACAACCAACAACCTGTAAATCATGGCATCAATCAGTTTCAATTTACCAGAATTATTTGAGCGGACGTTTGGGTACAAGACCACTGCATTCAGTCCGGAGTTTGCCCCGGTAAACAGCGGTAGCAACGTGCAAAGCGCAAGATATACCAGTGGTATGCTGGGGCAGCACTACTACCTGCCTGTAACCATAGCCTACGATGCCAGTGGGGCGGGCAATGGTCAGTTGGTGGCGTGGCAACTACCCCACCCAGTTGTTGCCATCAAGAGTAAGAAAAATATTGTGGAAACAATTATGCCGGGGCGCAATGGTACGGTGAAGGAACTGATAGGCGCACATGATTATGAAATAGACATCAAGGGTTTTATGGTAGGAAGGGATAATGAGTTTCCGGAGGAAGAGATGACCCGGCTGCGCACCATTTATGAACTGAACAAAGCGGTAGAGATGCGGTGTGCGCTGACCGATATTTTTTTGGTGCGGCCAGAGAGGGGCGGTAGTGACAATGTGGTCGTCACCTCGCTGGAATTTCCGGCGGTGACGGGTATAAAAAATGTGAAACCTTATGTGCTGAAGCTGGTGAGTGATGCCCCTTTTAACCTTGTAAAGTTGACATGATGCTGGTATTGGAAAGCGAAATAACGATAGGAGATTACCGGTTTTCGGGGGTGCATGAGGTAACGATAAAAAGAAGCATCCATTCACTTTCTGAGTTGGCTACAATCAAAATACCTGCTATGGCGCGTGTATGGCAAAATGGCCGTGCAGAAGCAGAATTGGTGGTGACTGCCAATCAATTTGCCGAAGGCGATGCAGTAACGATACGATTGGGGTATGGTGGTGATCTGCGAACAGAGTTTATAGGGTTTGTGAAACAGACTATGCCGGGCACACCTATGACTGTGACTTGTGAAGGATATGGCTGGCTGCTACGCAGAAATACGCTGGCCCCGGTAAATGGTGAAACGGCGTTGAAAAAACTGATGCAACTGGCCGTAAGCGGGCTGGAGCGTGGCTACCAGATACATGTGGCGTGTGATGTGGATTTGCAAATAGAAGGTGTAAGAACCGAGGGTAAATGTGGGCTGGAAGTGATAGATGCCATCAGGAAGGCAACAGACAATAACATAACCTGCTTTTTTGTGGCACCCGATGTGCTATGGTGTGGATTGCTACATGAGAGTCTGGCCCGGGAACAGCTACCCGCTGTAGGCAGTAGTACATACAAGATGGGGGCTAATATGCTACAGGAGCATAAGCTGGCAGTACACAAACAAAGTGGACGTGCCGCTATAAAATATGCCAAACTGAAAAACAAGGCCGAAGGCTACATACATGGTTTGGCAGGGGTGGCAACGGCAGGCAAGACACCAGTTGTAGTGCTACAACAGGTAGGCAGCAGTAAGGAACTGACCCGGCTGGCACAAGAGAAAATAGCGGCTGGAAATTATGAAGGATATGAAGGCCATTTTACGGCTTTTCTGGAGCCATATGTGCAGCCGGGTATGATGATAACGCTGATTGATGACCAGAAAGCAATAATAGCAGGCGACTATGTGGTAGAAGACGTAGCGGTACAGTTTGGCAAGAACGGGGCACGCAGATTGGTAACACCGGGTAGAAAAATACGATGATACAATGACAGGAAACTTACACAAGATAAGGGCTGGCATGGCCCAACTGGCCCGCCAACCATGGCAAATAATATGGGGCACTGTTGTTCCGAACAGCTATGATGCCGCCATGGGCACAGTAGGCATACAACCTATAGGGCAAACGGAGCCTATAGATAATGTGCTGATAAACGCTGTGCCGGGGGAAGAAGAAGGTATGACACTGGTGCCCACCGATAATAGCTATGTAGTAATAGGAGCAGTAGAAGGGAGTGGACAATGGGTGATACTGAAGGCAGGAGAACTGGATAAGGCAGAGATAAAGAAGGGTAATGTTATGCTGACGGTAGATGCCGGCGGCATACAATGCCGCAAGGGAGACACGATAATAAAGTTGAACAACAAAATAGCGATCAGCAATGCAGGCGAAAACCTATACGGATTGATGAAGGATTTGCTGGCAGCCATAAAGGTGCTTACTGTACCAACCCCGGCGGGAGCCAGTGGTGTACCAGTGAACCTGGCTGATTTTGTAGCATTGGAGTTGCGGGTAGATAATTTGTTACAAGCATAAACATAGTAGACATGGCGAAGGAAATGAATGATTTGTTGCTGACTGAAAACGAAGATGTGGCAATAGCATGGGGCGACTTTGTGGTAGGAGAGTCTACCGCACGGCACCAGCAGCAGTTGCTAATGAACAACAAGGGCGATTACAAAGAGAATACAACGGTAGGTGTTGGTGTGTTTCGGTATATAGATGATGAGGATTTCAGGGGGCTGATACGGGCGGTGCAGCAAGAATATACCCGCGATGGCATGGAAACTGCTGTGGTGCGCCTGGATACGAATGGTACTATAGAATGTAATGCCAACTACCGCTAAACCCATAACCTATGACAACAACCATAACAACCCAGCCCAACCAAAGCCTGCTGGATGTGATACTGGAAAAGTATGGCACACTGGAAGCCGGTATGGCGGTAGCTACCGCCAACAATGTACCTATAAGTTACATACCACTATCTGGTACCCTGCTGACGATACCGGATAGCCTGCTGATGGATGAAAACAATGTGCAACAGTTGAAAAAACAGGGTATTGTGCCGGGTACAGTGGCTATGCCACTACTTACCTGTAGTTTGGTACTGCGGCCGGTGCTGACGGCAGTACCAACGGTAACCGGGAACCCGCACGTAATTGGGTATTACCAAATGGAGCTGCGGGCAACAGACGATTTTTTTCATGCCTATGCGATAGCCGCAAACTACACCGGCCTGAACAGGGTGTTGTACGAGACTGAAGAAAGGTATGTGGCCGGGCTTGCGCCGGAAAATGCACTACCGCTGACTGTAGTGCCCATGCCCGAAAAGCGAATACCCTACCGGTTGCCGTGGACGGTGGGGCTGGGGTACATGATTGTGTTTCCTAACCTTTCGGAACCAGATGCTACCATCACCTTCAGCGACACCGAGGGTAATGATGCGTTTTTTGCACCGGTAATAGTACTGGACAATACAACACAAGAAGTATTGGATGTGCTATGCGGCCGACTGGAAGTAGAGGTGGTGGCGGCCAATGTGGATGCCGTAACAGTGAAACTAACAAGAACACATCCGCCAATACATATTTCTGATTTTGCCAACTACGCAATGACATGGACACATGGTGCCACTGGTGGCACACCAGACCCGGCAGACCCCGGCAACACAAACATTACCGTACTCACGTTGCCATCGGGTACGCATATGCTGGGGTTGCACACTACATACATATATACCCACACAACACCCATAACAGCATTCCCGGCATCGGGCTGTAGTGTGGTCATTCAGATACAATAAACAAAAAAGCATTATGGCCAGAACTATAGCCGCAATACAAGCGCAGATAATAGCAACCAAAGACAGTGACCCTACCCTAAGCGCGTATACATGGAGTACCAGCAAGACTGCTATATGGCGGTTATGGACCTATGTTGTAGCCGTGTGTATATGGACTTTGGAACAACTATACGACCAACACCGCATAGAAGTAGCAACCCTGCTTGCCAGCCAGAAACCGCACACACTACAATGGTATGTGGCTATGGCGAGGAGATACCAGCATGGGGTGTTGCTGCCTGCCGGTAGCGACCGCTACCTAACCGAAACAACCGACCCCGCAACGGCCATTGTACAGTATGCGGCAGCTACCGAACTGACCAATATGGTGCGGATAAAAGTGGCCAAACAAGGTGCGGATATACTGGAAAAACTTACTACCGCAGAGTTGGATGCATTTGCAGGCTACATGAACAGGGTGAAGGATGCTGGTATACGGTTGCAGATAACCAGTGGAGACCCCGACAATATGCGTATGGTATTGTCGGTGTATTATGACCCGTTGGTGCTGAGTAGCAGCGGAGCCCGATTGGATGGTACCGATAGTAATCCTGTACTAAGGGCGGTAAACGCCTATCTGGCAGCACTGCCTTTTGATGGGGTGTTTGTGAATAACCACCTGATAGCGACACTACAACAGGTGCAAGGGGTGAAGATAGCCCATGTAGCGAGTGTGGAAGCAAACTATGCAGCCACGCCGTATGTGCCGGTTACTGTGCGGTATACACCCGATGCCGGATATATGACTCTGGATGAAGCCTACTTTAATGCCCATATTACCTACACACCTGCCTGATAAAAAACGAAAAAATAGAATACGATGTCGATATTTGATGTAAACTATAACATGCTGCGGGTACAGTTGCTACCAGTGCGCCTGCGAAAAGCCTGCACCAATGCGTGGCTACGGGCATGTATCTACCCTGTTGTGTACCTGCATCAGCTATTTATGGCTTGGCGCAGCAACAATCTGTACTATCTGGCACATAACAGCCAGGTGGTGTATCTGGAGGCAGTGCTGAATGATACGTTTGACCATGTGCTGAAAAGGATAAGAATAGTGGATGGTGCATTCAAGGACCCCTTGTATGCCTACCACATACCCGAAGCCAAGGAAATATGGCTGGGACTTGCCGGCGAGGCCGGAACGGCCACTTACCCGGTGCCACAAAGATTGTATACCGAAGAAGAAACCACCAGCATGGGCAGTGCGTTTGTGGTACGGGTACCTGCAGCGGTACCGTTTGATGCAAACAGAATGAAAGCCCTGATAAACAACTACCGCATTGCGGGTAAAAGCATCTATCAAATTGTAGTATACTAAAAAAATAAAGTTATGAAAGCAATTGATTTCACAAAACCCGGTGGTTTTCCACTTACGCAAAACCAGCTCAGTTACCTGCAACAAGCCTATACCGAGGCGATAAGAGCCCTGGCCATGGTGGGGCAAAGTGGCACATCGCCATATATCATCAATGGGGTTACCATCACCAGCCCTGCGGCAGGTGCGTATTCTGCCACCAGTGGGTGGATTTTCTATAACAACGAACTCATAAGGTTTGTAACAGGCAGCATTGCCGGCGCAAGCGGAGGTTTTGAGCCCTATGTAGTCATCAGCCCTTCTTCCACGGCTCTGGTATACCACGATGGCAGCACACCGCCTGTGGTGCTGGACAAAGATGCCAGCTTGCAGGTGCTGCCCACAGGCACAGTTGCTGATGCTACAAAATTTCCGCTGAGCAGTTTGCGCCCGTTTGGTGCGGGACTGGGCGAGAAAAACAGGGAAATGGCATGGAATACGCTGGTAGTAAATACGCCAGCAGCAGAGGGCGGTGTTACTGGCACTCTCTATTATAAAAAGAACCACCTTACCAACACATTGCATATTCGGGCAACATTGACGGCAGCAAATGCACAGAATTTTGCAGGTATGCCGGGGTCGTTATCATATGTTATGGGTGTATTGCCTGCAAGTGATCGCCCAACAAACATGGTTTATTTTGTTGCACAATATTTTATTTCTAGCGGCATTAAAGACGACTTCGGTGTTTCATGGATTAAGCAGCTAAACTGTATTGTTAATACGAGTGGCCAAATTCTTACTAATTGGCTAAAACCAGAGATTGGAGTCGGTTCATATGGGGTTTCTTTTAATGCCATTCTCCCGCTTGATTAACCCCTAGCATGGTCCTGACGGGTAAAGAGCAGCAAGTAGGCAATAACAAACAGCATAGAGGTAACTGCCGATGCTAATGTTTTCAGCAATAGTTGCCCAAAGTTCGAGAGATTCCAAAGCTCCAGTGAGAAAAAAACAAGATGGTGTAGCAGAATCAGAAACATACTGTACACCAAAAATGGCATCCAGCCCATGTTGCGGGTAGAGGGTTGCAGGCCAGCATACTCCGATAAATTTCGGGGTAGCAATGCACTAAGTACATTGGTTCGCAGATAGGCAATAAGTACAGTAGCGCAAGCATGCATACCTGCAGTATTCGAAAAAGAGTCGATGGTGAGGCCCATGGCAAAACCGCTGAGCAACAACCCCCATACTGGTGTCTCGTAGGGAAGCAATAACAGGAAAAGAGGGTATACATAGGGTATAAAAACCGGGAAACCGGCTGGCTCGCTCCACCACCGCAGTGCCACTTTGTCCAGTATCAGCACCTGTAGTAAAACAATGATGCAGAAGCGCAGAATATTTTTTATATATACGTTCATGGCTTGCCTTTTGCAGTTTGTTCCAGGTCTTCTTTTTCTTTACCCATCTTGTTTTCTACTACATATACATACTGAAGTTTTGTGAAGTCGGTAGATGATTTCAGGTATATGCGTTGCAGGGTGTTTTTCTTAACCGTTTCGGTTTTTATAACGGTACCTATCAAGATGTCGGGTGGGAAGTATAAAGACAGATTGCTGGTAAATACAGAATCTCCCTTTTTCACAACAATTTGTTGTGGAACATCATTCATTGTCAGAGTATTGGCATTGCGCCCTTCCCAAATCACCACACCAACGGTACCACTCTTCAGCCGGGCACTTACCCGTAGTTTAGAACTTATTACAGACAGCACTGCCGAAAAATGGGGGGAGACATGCTCTACCCTTCCTACCACACCCAGTGCCGAAATGACTGCCATGTTTCGGGCTATACCATGCTCTGATCCTCTGTTCAGCGTGATATAGTTGTCTGTGGCATTTACAGAGTTGTTAATAACTCTTGCAGTACGATACGTATAGTCGGTAAACTTTACTACTGTTTTAGCCGTGGTGTCGGTAGATGCTGCAATGTGTACCATCGAATCTGTAAGGGTATCTACACTATTGTACTGAGCTATTACCTTGCGCAGACGTGCATTTTCCTGTAGCAGGCTCTCATTCATATTTCTGAGACCAAAGTAGTACCTAACATCGCTTTGTTTTTTATAAACCAAGCCAGATACCGCATTAGCCGAACTTACCAGATCGTTGCCTTGCATGGTGGCTGTTCTCTGTATAAGAATGAAGCATACTATTTCTAACGCCAGAAACAGTATGAGATTGAAGAAACGGCGTATGAAAAAAATAAAATTGCGCACGCTACTACTGGCGGTTTACTCTATATCCACAATACTATGTAGGCCCTGTTTGGTGTTATTCCAAGGTTTGGGCAGCTACAGACAACAACAGAAAACAAACATTACATGTAGCCCTTCATCAGGAAAGGCATTCTCGAAATGTTCTTAAGGGCCATACCAGTACCCCTCACTACTGCACGTAGCGGGTCTTCGGCTACATGTACCGGAAGTTTTATCTTGTGCGATATGCGCTTGTCCAACCCTCGAAGCAAAGCCCCACCACCAGTCAGGTACAATCCGCGGCGGTATATGTCGGCAGCCAGCTCTGGTGGCGTACTTTCCAATGCTTTCAAAATGGCTTCCTCAATCTTAAAGATTGATTTGTCCAGTGCTTCTGCAACTTCCTGATAAGACACCATAATTTGTTTGGGTATGCCGGTCACAAGGTCGCGACCATTTACCGCAATATCATCTGGCGGATTATCAAGTTCTTTCAGGGCCGAACCTACATGTATTTTTATTTGTTCCGCAGTACGTTCGCCTATCATCAAGCTATGATAGCGGCGCATTGCTTCCATAATGTCACCTGTAAACTCGTCGCCCGCAATACGGATAGACTGGTCGCAAACAATACCTGCCAGGGCTATTACCGAAATACCGGTAGTGCCGCCACCTATATCGATGATCATGTTTCCGGTAGGTTCTTCTACATCTATGCCTATACCCAGTGCGGCAGCCATCGGCTCGTGTATCATATACACTTCCTTGGCACCTGCGCGCTCGGCAGAGTCTTTTACTGCACGTTTTTCTACCTCTGTAATGCTTGATGGGATACAGATAACCATACGCCAGCTGGGGGGAAACATTGGTTTTTTGGGGTAAACGAGTTTTATCATTTCCCGCAACATATTCTCCGCCGCATCAAAGTCGGCAATCACCCCATCTTTCAATGGGCGAATGGTTTTCAGGTTTTCGTGTGTTTTTTCATGCATCATCATGGCTTTCTTGCCCACAGCCACTATCTTGTTGGTGGTGCGGTCTATAGCAACAATCGAAGGTTCATCCACAACTACCTGATCGCCATGTATTATTAATGTATTGGCGGTGCCAAGATCTATTGCTATTTCCTGAGTCAAAAATTTGAAAAGGCCTAAAAAGCTCATTATGCCTGCTGTTTAAAACTGTCGCAAAAATGCGAAAAAAGGGTGTACAAATCCGCGGAAAAAATTCCTTTGCAAAATTAGGTAAATAAATAACGACCACACATAAAATAACCAAACCGATTTTACAAAAAGGATAGATATATGCTGCATTTTTTAATGATTTGCGGTCATAATATTTAATCAATCATGCGAGAAGGTCACATGACTGATTGTTTTTTAGTAGTTTTGCACCTCGGGCGTTGAGCCCGATTTTTGTATCCGCTCATCGTACTTTTCTAATATATATAGTTCATTCAATTATACCAAGCGAAATGCCGCGGGATCTTTCTATCAAAAGCGTACTAATTATCGGTTCGGGACCAATCGTCATCGGCCAGGCTTGTGAATTCGACTATTCGGGCTCTCAGGCCGCCCGTAGCCTTCGGGAAGAAGGTATCAGGGTAGTCCTCATCAACTCCAATCCGGCTACTATCATGACCGACCCCATCATGGCAGACAGGGTGTATCTGTTGCCATTGACGGTGGAGAGCATAGAGCAAATACTGGAGGAAAACCAAATTGATGCTGTTTTACCTACCATGGGTGGGCAAACAGCACTGAATCTTGCCAAAGAAGCCGACGAGTTGGGAATTTGGGAGCGATTTGGTGTGAAGCTGATAGGTGTAGATATTAAAGCAATAGACAAAGCCGAAGACCGTGAGTTATTCCGCAAGTGGATGATAGAACTGGGGGTGCCGGTAGCTACTGCCCGAACAGCCAATTCCTTGCTGGAAGGTAAAGAATTTGCCCAGGAAATAGGTATACCGTTGGTGATACGCCCATCCTTCACGCTGGGTGGTACCGGTGGTGGTCTGGTGTTTCACAAAGAAGATCTTGATGCCGCTCTGGACCGTGGCCTTACAGCATCGCCTATACACGAGGTGCTGGTAGAGAAAGCCGTGATGGGTTGGAAAGAGTTTGAACTGGAACTGCTGCGCGACAAAAATGATAATGTAGTTATTATTTGCACGGTAGAGAACTTTGACCCTATGGGTATACATACCGGAGACAGCATAACTGTAGCTCCGGCAATGACTCTGAGCGATACTGCCTTTCAGTTAATGCGGAATACCGCTATTAAAATGATGCGCGATCTGGGCAATTTTGCCGGAGGCTGTAATGTGCAGTTTGCACTGAACCCTGAAACAGAAGAAATTATTGCAATAGAGATAAATCCGAGGGTAAGTCGATCATCGGCACTGGCATCAAAAGCAACAGGATATCCGATTGCCAAGATTGCTGCCAAACTGGCCATAGGCTATACATTGGACGAGCTGAATAACCAGATCACTAAAACCACATCGGCCTACTTTGAACCAGCGTTGGATTATGTGATAGTAAAAATGCCCCGCTGGAATTTTGACAAATTCAAAGGGGCTGATGATACATTGGGTTTCCAGATGAAATCGGTTGGAGAAGTAATGGCGATTGGCCGTACTTTCCCCGAGGCATTGCAAAAAGCTTGTCAGAGTTTGGAGAACAATGCTACCGGCCTTTCGTTTATCAGCACCAAACGCATGAAGCCAGAGGAGCTGATAGATAGTCTGAAACGCCCAACATGGGATAGGATATTCAGAATAAAAGAAGCAATGGCTGCGGGTGTTTCTATAAAAACTATCCGTGAGCTCACCCAGATAGACCGTTGGTTCTTGTACCAGATACAGAATATTGTGAATCTGGAAAACGAGGCTAAAAAGTTCCGCCATCTTACTGCTATGCCAGAGACCCTGTTGCGCACCATGAAGCAGATGGGTTTTGGCGACGAGCAAATAGCCGACCTTTTGCCCGATTGTAATGCGGAGGAAGTATATGAGTACCGCAAAAAATTGGGTATTACTCGTGTGTACAAAATGGTGGACACATGCAGTGCCGAATTTGAAGCGAAAACACCGTATTACTACAGCACATTTGAGGCCCCCTCTATCTCCCCTCAGGGTGGAGGACAGGGCGGAGCTAACGAGAGTGTACGCTCTGACAAAAAGAAAATAATAGTGTTGGGTTCTGGTCCCAACAGAATTGGCCAAGGTATTGAGTTCGACTACTGCTGTACCCATGGCCTGATAGCCATACGCGAGAGCGGTTATGAAGCCATAATGGTAAACTGCAACCCCGAAACGGTATCTACAGACTTCGACATTGCCGATAAGCTGTACTTTGAACCCGTAAACTGGGAGCACCTTTGGGAAATAATAGAACATGAGCAGCCAGAGGGCGTGGTAGTGCAGTTGGGTGGCCAGACAGCATTGAAACTGGCAAAGAGACTACATGAAAAGGGAATAAAGATTATTGGTACTTCTTTCGACAATATGGATATTGCCGAAGACAGAGGTAGGTTTAGCGATATGCTGAAGGAATTGAACATACCTTACCCAAGGTACGGCACAGCTTATACTACCGATGAAGCGATAGAAGTAGCCAAAGAGGTTGGCTATCCGGTATTGGTACGCCCATCTTATGTATTGGGTGGCCAGCGAATGCGCATAGTCATTAACGACGACGAGCTGGAAAAGAGCGTGATAAGCTTGCTGAAACACCTGCCTGGCAACAAGATATTGATAGACCATTTTCTGGATCGTTGTCAGGAAGCAGAAGTAGATGCTATTTGCGATGGCGAGCAGGTGCATATAATGGGCATAATGGAACACATAGAGCCCGCTGGTATACATAGCGGCGATAGCCATGCATTGTTGCCCGTCTTTAATTTGGGGCAGCTTGTGGTAGATGAAATGGCCGAAATAGCTAAAAAGATAGCACTGAAGCTGAATGTAAAAGGGCTCATCAACATACAGTTTGCAATAAAGGATGGTAAGGTGTTTGTAATAGAGGCCAACCCGCGCGCCAGCCGCACCACACCATTTATAGCAAAAGCATACAACATACCTTACCTGAACATTGCTACCAAGGTGATGATGGGCGAGAAAAAGCTGAAAGACTTTGTGATAGAGAAAAAACTGGAAGGGTACGCAGTGAAAGAGCCTGTTTTCAGCTTCAACAAATTTCCGAATGTGAATAAGGAATTGGGTCCCGAGATGAAGAGTACGGGAGAGGCCATCAGGTTCATCAAAAATCTGCGCGACCCTTGGTTTCGCCAGTTGTACAAGGAGCGCAGTATGCATCTGAGCAAATAATTGAATCAATTATCTGAAACAACCATTTGTGAAGAAGTATATCTTTCTGCTGATGTTGCTTCCTTGGATAGGGAGGGCACAAATTACCCTGAATGCCACGGTTTTTGTGGCACCCCACACTGGGGCAGACACGCTGAAAGCGACTACAATTACCTCTGTTTTCCCTGCCTTGTGGCCATTTGCAGGTGCAGCTTGGGATATGACTGTTACTACCGACTCGGCACCCGACATAATCATGTATCGGGTGCCGAGTTCTTTTGGTGATTATGCGGATAGCGCAAACAACAATTTTGATGTACTGGGTTTTAATCCATTGAACATTAAGCAATACAATGTCACGACTTTAGGGGTCGCGGATTTAGGGGTCTTATTGAGGAGTTCTACATATGGATTGGCTCCGTATACGGCAACTGCCACGGACACACTTTACATTCCCCAGCAACTTGCTTTACATAGTGCGCCAATAACTGTCTTGAAGTTCCCCGCGGTGTACGGTAGCAACTGGGGTTCTTCGGTTGTTACAGATGTGAATTTCGAAATGACAGTTGGTTCGCTGGGAATGTTGCACACACCATGCGTCAAGCGTACATATCTCACCAGACGAGACAGTGTGCGTGGATGGGGAAGTATGCGGGTGCGCAATGCGGCCGGCTCGCCGTCCGATTTTATAGACGTGTTGCAGGTAAACAGTACCGAAATAACTGTAGATAGCTTTTTTATAGACGGAGCAACAGCTCACCCGGCATTAATGATAGTGGGTATGACACAAGGGCAACGAGATACTAACTACACGCAATACTATTACCGTAAAGGCGAGCTGCGGCCACTGGCAACCGTAACACACAAAAACGGCCAGTACACGCAACCCGAGCGGGCATGGATACACAGACAGCGGCTCTCTACCGATGTGCCCGAGATACACAAAGCCGAACCTGTAGCTGTATACCCCAATCCTGCATCCTCTTTTGTTACTATTGGTTTGCCAGTGTATACTGGCCATGCTGTGTGTATCATCAGCAACCTGTTTGGCAATACATTAGGCCGGCAATCAATAGTATTCAAAGATGGTACTGCTACGCTAATACTGCCTGCCAAAGTTGGCACGGGAGTGTACCAAATACAAATAGAAACCAGCAACAGAACGCACACTACCCAATTGGTAGTAGCGCAATGACCGTGCGTATAGTGGGTAAATAAAACGTTTTCATAACACCTTTCGCAATACCTTCGCAGCCATTCTTACAAAATACAGAGCATATGAAAGCAAAACGCCCTCAAGACTCATTTGTCATCATGTCCGAACTCATACTGCCCAACGATACCAATGTATTGGGTAACCTGATGGGAGGCCGCCTGATGCACTGGATGGACATTGCCGCAGCCATTGCTGCACAAAAGCACTGTAACTGCCCGGTAGTAACCGCATCGGTAGACAATGTGTCTTTCTCAAACCCCATAAAGCTGGGCAACCTGCTAACCATTGAGGCAAAACTGACCAGATCGTTCAATACTTCTATGGAGGTATATCTACGAGTATGGGGAGAGGACCTGACTGCACAGTATAAATATTTATCGAACGAAGCTTACCTGACGTTTGTAGCACTGGACCCCAATGGTAAACCACGGAAAGTACCTGAGTTGATACCTGAGACAGATGACGAAAAACGCATGTTTGATGGGGCTTTGCGCCGCAGACAGCTTCGTCTGGTATTGGGTGGCAAGATGAAAGTAGAAGAAGCCGGAGAGTTGCGTGCACTGTTTGTAAAACAATAGCCTGTTATGGGTATTGGCACATCAGAATCATTTACCCGATGTGATGAAGTTTTTTTATTGAGATTTGCGTTGTTAAAACCAATTCCTGAATTATGTCTGTGAACCGCACGGTAGCACCACCAATACACGACGCTGTAGACTTTGAATACGTCTTACCCGCCCTTAACACAACCAAGCTGGATAACGGCCTGCCGCTCTATTGGCTGAATGCGGGCGTGCAGGATGTGGTGCAGATAGAATGGGTATTCCCCGCGGGTTTGTGGTACGAGCATAAGGCATCTGTAGCGCAGGCTACGGCTGGCTTGTTCAAGAGTGGAACGTCAACACAATCGGCACACGAGATAAACGAAGCGCTGGAATACTATGGTGCGCACCTGAAAGTGGCTGCCAGTAACGACTATGCTACCGTGTCGCTGCACACCATGGTACGCCACCTGCCGCGGCTGCTGCCGGTAGTGTATTCATTGTTTACCGACAATGTTTTTCCGCAACACGAACTGGATATACACAAAAGGAATGCGGCACAGAAGTTGCTGGTGAACCTGAGACAGTGCGAGTTTGTAGCCAACCGACAGATAGATGCGTTTCTGTTTGGTGCACAACATCCTTATGGCCGCTTCTCTACCAGCGAAGGTATTGCGGCACTGACTCGTGAGGACTTGCTGAGCTTCTACCAAAAACAATATGCACTGGCCAATGCCAAAATATTCATGTCGGGCAAGGTGGGCGATGCAGAAGTGGCACTGATGAACCAGATATTTGGTGTGGCACTGGCAAGCAGCGAATTGCCGGTACGCAGTCAGTTTGATATGGTTCCCGCTACAGAACGCATCCATCGCATCAGCAACGACCCCAATGGTGTACAAGGTGCCATACGCATAGGTAGGTTATTCCCCAATCGTCACCACCCCGACTATACGCCAATGGTAGTGCTGAATGCACTGTTTGGAGGGTACTTTGGCTCGAGGTTGATGAGTAACATCCGCGAAGAAAAAGGCTATACGTATGGTATTTACAGCTCGTTATCCCCAGAAGTAAGCGGAGGCTCTCTGGTGATACAGACGGAGACCGGTACCGCAGTAGCCGAAGACGCTGTAAAGGAAGTATACAAAGAAATGGATCTGCTGCGGAATGAGCTGGTAGATGAGGAGGAGCTACTGCTGGTAAAGAACTATCTGCTGGGGGGTATTCTGGGCGACCTTGATGGACCGTTTTCTATTATGCGCCGCTGGAAGTCGCTGATACTGAACGGGTTTGATGTGAACTACTTCTACAACAATGTGCAACTGTACAAAACTATAACACCAGATACCCTGCAACTATTGGCGCAAAAGTATCTGGTGCCTTCAGAATTTTATGAGGTCGTGGTGATATAACCACGACCTTTTTTCTTTTAGTAGGTAATTACCTGTTCTTCAATAGCGGCGGGCAGTTCCCGGAATTCGTATTGTTGATTGCGTAGTTGTGGCTCAAAACCTGCCTCACGAATGCTTTCCTGTATGCTGCGCGATGTGAAACGGTGCGGTGCACCTGCTGCGCTTACTACATTCTCTTCAATCATAATTGAGCCAAAGTCGTTGGCACCTGCCTGCAGGCATATCTGTGCTACTTTCTGACCCACCGTAAGCCATGATGCCTGTATGTTTTTTACATTGGGCAGCATGATGCGGCTCATGGCTATCATACGTATATACTCCTCGGCAGTGGTAAGGTTGCGTGTGCCGCGTACCCGTAGCAAAAGGGTATCTACATCCTGAAACGTCCATGGTATAAAGGCGAGGAAGCCCTTGGCTCCTTCTGGTTTGCGCGATTGAACCTCACGTAGTTTTACCAAATGCTCGAAGCGTTCCTGAAGTGTTTCCACGTGGCCAAACATCATGGTAGCACTGGTGGTAAGGCCCAGCTTATGCGCTTCGTGCATAATGTCCAGCCATTCCTGCGCACCACATTTGCCGTTAGATATAAGGCGGCGCACACGGTCGTCCAGTATCTCGGCACCTGCACCCGGCAAGCTATCCAATCCGGCTTCTATCAGGGCTTTAAGCACCTCGTGATGCGTACTTTTCTCCAGCTTGGTAATATGCGCTATTTCGGGTGGGCCGAGGGCGTGCAATTTCAGCGTGGGGTAGAGTTTCTTCAACTCTTTGAAGAGATCTACGTAGTAGGCCAAGCCCAACTCGGGGTGATGACCACCTTGCAGCAGTAGCTGTTCGCCACCATAGCGGAAGGTCTCGTCAATCTTCTTCTTGTACGTCTCTATGTCGGTTATGTACGACTCGGGGTGCCCCGGTATGCGGTAGAAGTTGCAAAACTTGCAATTGGCTACACACACATTGGTGGTATTTACGTTCCTGTCTATTATCCACGTTACCTTGCCGTGTGGCACCTGTATTTTGCGCAGCTCATTGGCTACATACATCAGGTCGGTAAGGGGGGCATGCTCGAACAGGAATATGCCTTCTTCAGCACTCAGAAAATCGAAGCGCAGAGCGCGCTCATACAAACTTTGCAGTTCCTGCATCAGATATGAATTTCTGGCGCAAAGGTACCGAAAATAATGCGGAGCCCCCTGTGTCTGCTATCAATATTGCTGCTATGGCTATTGAATTTTAGTGTACATCGTGCATCAACTTGCGTACTACCGGTGTAAGCACCAATAACAACACGCCGGCAGCCACCGCATAGATAGCAAGGTCTTTATATCCGTTTGTGTAGGCCATCAGCTTGTCGGTAAGGGTGGCATTGGCATCCGACGACATCTCTGCACCCAGCAAACCTGCTACATACTGCCCATAGGCACTGGCCAAAAACCACATACCCATCATCATGCCGTGTAGCTGGCGAGGTGCCAGTGTGGTCATGAGCGACAGGCCAATTGGCGAAAGGCACAGCTCACCCAGTGTAGAAACGAGGTAGGCCAATGTAAATAGCTCCAGCGATGTTTTGCCTTGTGCATCGGCAAAGAAGCGCGTGTAGTAATACAGGTAAAAAGAAACACCTACAAACAAAAAAGCAAGGCCAAACTTGATGATGGTGTTGGGCTCCATTTTGCGCTTGCTGAGCCATAACCACAACAAACCAGCCAATGGGCTGAATATGATGACGAACAGTGAGTTGGATGAGTTGTTGACCTCGTTGGGGTCTATGTGCATACCCAATATGGTGTCGTTCAGGTTGTAGCGGGCAAACAGACTGAGAGAGCCACCTGCCTGCTCGAAGAACGCCCAGAAAAACACACTGAAGATGATGAATACCAGAGCAGCGGCCAGTTTGTCGCGCTCCACCTTGCCCAGTTTCGTCATCTCGAAGATGATGTAGAGCAATGCCAGTGGGCCCACGGTGTACATAAAGTAGTCGGTGTACTCGCTATTTTTTACCAGCAGGTATATGAGGGGCATTACCAGCAGCGAGCCACCATATACCATCATATCCTTCATACGTATTTTGCTCTCCGGCATTTTGCCCTGTAAAGGCGATAACCCTATGGGGCCTATCATAGTGCGGGTTACCAAAAAGATGGCAAGCCCTATAATCATACCGATGCCAGCCAGCGAGAAGGCGGCATTCCAGCTATAGTTGTTGGCCGTTTTGATGCAGAGCCAACCTCCCAATAGGGCCCCTATGTTGATGCCTGAATAGAAAAGCCCAAAGCCCGCATCGCGCCGGGTATCGCCATCTTTATACAGGCTACCCACCATGGTACTGATGTTGGGCTTAAAGAACCCGGTACCCACAATGGTAAAGGCAATACCTACAAAGTAGAGTTCTTTGGGAGAAAAGGCCAGGGTGAAACTGCCAATAATCATGAGGATACCACCCCAGAAAATAGACTTGCGGAAGCCCAATATCTTATCGGCAAACAACCCGCCTATAAACGTCATGGTATAGATGAATGCCTGTATGCCGCCATATTTCAGGTTGGCATCGCGTTCGGTAAGCATCAGTTGCTCTACCATAAATATGGTAAGCATGCCACGCATGCCATAGAACGCAAAACGTTCCCACATTTCCGAGAAGAACAGATACCACAATTGTTTGGGGTATTTTCCCTTAAAGTCCTGTATTTCTTCGAGCGAGAGCTGTTTGTTCATCTGTTGGTAGTTTACTTCTTACAAAGTAAAACATATTTTTTTACTGACCCTTTTTTATCACCCTATACAACAAAAAAGCGGAGCACGTGGCTCCGCTTGGTAATAATATGAATTCTATCGGGCTATTAGTGTACCCCGTGCATCATCTTTTGCAGCTTGCGGCACAGGAAGAACAGTACCACTGCAGCACCGCCAGAGAAGCCTACAAATATCATGAAGTAGGTGTACAGGCTGTCTATCTCTATACCAAGGAAATGAGGATGAGTAGGCAGCGAAGGATCGGGGTAGAGCGAGCTCATGGTTCCCGCCAGCTTATTGCCGGTAGCAATAGCCAGGAACCAGATACCCATCATAAGCGAGGTGAAACGGCCGGGTGTCAGTTTGTTTACCATAGACAGGCCAATTGGGCTCAGGAACAACTCGCCAATGGTGTGCAGGAAGTACAGGCCGGTAAGCCACATAATGCTGGCACCAGCTTCGGGTATGGTTTTAGAACCAACTGCTATAAACAAATAACCCAACGCAAGGAAAGCCAGACCCATAGATTGTTTGTAAGGGGCTACAGGATTCATGCCTTTCTTGGCAAGGCGTACCCACATGGCACTGATGATGGGAGCAAGCAATACTATGAAACCGGCGTTGAAGCTCTGGAAGTATGCCGCAGGCATTTCCCAGCCAAAAATAACGCGGTTGGTTTGGGCATCGGCAAAGAAGGTAAGCGATGCGCCTGCCTGTTCGAAACACATCCAGAAGAACACCACAAATATCATGATGAGGATGATTACCCACAATCTGTCTTTTTCTACCTTGGTAAGGCTTGGGTCGGTGATGATTACAAACGGACCAACGAGCGTCATGCCGTAAATCAACGAACCCCAAACATCGAGTCCTGCACCAAATTTAAGTGCAGAGAATACCACCACAATACCACCAATAAGAATGGTGAGCTGCTGTGTGCTGAAGCCACCACCGCTGCTCTTGGCACCATCGGCAGGTGCATCATTCAGTTTGTTGGGGCCCACACCCAGTTGGCGACCATCTGGCGCAGTAACATATTTGTCTTTAGTAAAATAGAAAATAACCAGACTGAGCAACATGCCTAAGCCAGCGCAAAGGAAACCCCATTTGAAGTCTACGTTCTCGCCCAGATAACCACACACCAGCGGCGCAACAAATGCACCTGCGTTGATACCCATATAGAATATGGTATAGGCAGCATCTTTGCGGCTATCGTTATCGGGGTACAGCTGACCCACCATGGTACTGATGTTGGGTTTAAAGAAACCATTACCAAAAATGAGGGCTGCCAACCCAGACCACATCAGCACTATGGCCGCGCCTTTATCGGCATTGTGCGACAATGATGCGGAAAAGAACATCAGGAATTGACCCAATGCCATAAGTAAACCTCCTACAAATATAGACTTACGGTTGCCCCAGTAACGGTCGGCCACGTAACCACCAATAAGTGGCGTAAGGTACACCAGACCGGTATAGCTACCATATATGTTACTGGCTTCAGCTTTGTCCAGCAGCAGCATTTTGGTCATGTACAGCACAAAGATGGCCCTCATACCATAGTAGCTGAAACGCTCCCAAAACTCGGTAGCAAACAGTACATAGAGCCCCTTGGGGTGCCCCGTCTCCGGGAAATTGTGATTGTTGGAATTACTCATAATTCTATAGAAATGTTATTAATAGCTGCCAATTTAGGAAAATAATCACCTTACGGCCCCTGAATTTTTAGTTTTTTTGCACTTATGTCTCTTCAAAAGCAAAATATCCTCCTTTTGGGGGCAGGCGGACGCGAGTGTACGCTGGCCTGGAAGCTGCAAAGCAGCCCATTGTGTGGTCAACTATACATTGCTCCCGGCAATGCCGGCACATCGGCCTATGGCACCAACCTGTCTCTTTCTGTAAAAGATTTCGATGGCATACGCAAAGCATGTATCGACCTGAATATCGACATTATTCTGCCCGGCCCCGAAGATCCGCTGGTGGCTGGTATCTACGATTTTGTAAAAAACGACCCGGCACTGCAACACATTATTGTGGCAGGCCCATCGGCCAACGGGGCACAACTGGAAGGTAGCAAGGCGTTCTCTAAAAAGTTTATGGAGCGACAGAACATACCTACTGCAGCCTACCGCGAGTTTACTGCCGATAACTATGCCGAGGGGGAAGCCTACATAACCAATCACCCAACGCCCGTAGTAATAAAGGCCGATGGCCTTGCCGCAGGAAAAGGTGTGGTGATAGCCGCTACTACCGAAGAGGCATTGGACGCTTACCGCGCCATGATACAGGACCGCCAGTTTGGCGATGCCGGCAGCCGGGTGGTGATAGAGCAGTTTCTGGATGGTATAGAATTGTCGGTATTTGCCTTTACCGATGGTACAAACTATGTATTGCTACCAGCGGCTAAGGACTACAAGCGCATAGGCGAGGGCGACAAGGGCTTGAATACCGGCGGCATGGGGGCCATATCGCCCGTACCATTTGCCGATGATAGCTTTATGCAAAAGGTGATAGATCGCATAGTGAACCCAACGGTAAATGGACTACGCACGGAAGGCATTATATATAATGGCTTCATCTTCTTTGGTCTGATAAAGGTGGGTAACGACCCATGGGTAATAGAATATAACTGCCGCATGGGCGACCCCGAAACCGAGGTGGTAATGCCCCGTTTGCAAAACGACCTGGTAGAGCTGATACTGCATATGGCCAATGGTACACTGGGCACTGTGCAGGTGCAGCATAGCCCGCTGAAGGCAGCTACGGTGATGATGGTATCTGGCGGCTACCCCGGCGACTATGCCAGGGGCAAAGTAATGACGGGAATGGATAAGGTACAGGGCAGCACCCTGTTTCATGCCGGTACTACTATGGCGGGCAATGATGTAGTAACCAGCGGTGGCAGGGTAATAGCCATCACCTCGCTGGGCGATACCCTTGCCGATGCACTGGCCCAGAGCTATGCCAATGCAGCCCACATACAGTACGATGGTGCCTACTACCGCCGCGATATTGGGTGGGAGTTTCTGTCATAGTCGCTTCAATAGACATTTTTACACATACATTAAAGCCGGGCAACACGCCCGGCTTTAATGTATGTGTCACGTATGGCCATTGGCCTATAAAATTTTCATAGGTACTCGAGAAATTATTTTATCCCTGCTTTCCCATCAGCTCCCCTCAGGTAATTGAGCCTTGTTCAGAAAGAGTGTCTGATTAAATTAGTAGTTGAGGCGTCGGGGAGGTGCCCGGCAATGCACTCATTTGAGCCATTAATGCAGATTGTGCGCGTATAAATCACCTGCCTGTCGTAGGCAAAGGTCTACGGAAAACTAGATCTAAGCGTTTATTCGCAAGGAAAACACTGCGCCCAATTGGGGTTACTATGAGCACGGGTGGGAATGGAAGGCACGTATTAAATTTTGCAAAAAAGACAACTGCCCTCCACAATGCCGAAAACCAAGCGAGATGCAGCACATGATACAATGAGGTTGGGCGTAAGTTCGCCAATACCTAATGCAAGCATGTCGAAATATCCTTTGTGATTGTTGGCGGCCCAATATGTCCCCACCACTTTCCCCAGTATTGCCTTACGCAGGTTGGCCATTGCGTCATTTTCGTGTGATGTCGCATTGTCCTGTACCTGCCCAAAAGACTTCAGTTCTGCACGAACAATAAGTTCGTCGGTATCTCCATCTACACCTATTCGCAAATAGGTCACCTTCGAAAAATCATCTTCTAAAACCAAAGTCATTTCGATACATGCGGCCACATCAGTATCGGTAGTGAATATAATGTCAACTATCTTCTTTTCTTCTATATCCAGCTTCATAAATTATGATCGTCTATTTTGGTCTCTACCGAGTAGTTTGCTGCGTACTCATTCATGAGCGACAGGAAGACTATGAGCCGTTTAAGATTTATTGCTTGTATTTCTTATGGTTGTTTGTGACTGCAACTTCGTTGCATTTTTTGCCGTAGGAAGGGCTATGGCTGCAAAATGAGCCTCGTTTCGCTCAAAAACAACTTTCATAATAAACACAAGCAATAAATCTTAAACAGGCTCTAAATATTATATCTTCTTATCAAAGATGGCAAGAAATACAAGGCGATTCAGTACGGCAATTTGGCTGGTAATATGGACAGTTCCTTGTCTGTCCGATATGTGTGGTACAACAATTATTACGTTAAAAGAACACTATTGCGGTAGCGTTGCCGATAAACGTGCAGCAAGTGATTTAAGCCTCGTTTCCCAATATTTAAGTTGTCCAACTCTATGGTCACATCCATCCCATTGTGCTTGATTGTAAGACGGGAGATTTTTCCCTGCCTGATACTACATTGACCAATCTGGCTCCATTGATAAAATGTCCCGTGCAAAGAAACGCCATCATTTGAAAGTATGAGTTGAGGAGATTGGTCCGACGTTTTATATATCATAAAAAACATCATGGTGCCAAAAAAGACGGGTATTATGAGTTCTGGCCCAAACGAAGGGAACATGATAAAAGGGATGAGCGACAATATGAAACCGCAAGCCATGATGATAAAAAAAGCATTCTGATAAAGTCTGCGGAAATAAATTACAGTTTCGTAAGGTACCAGTACATCGTCCTCAAACTGATAGGTCTGAAAGCGGGCTTCTATTTGACTTCGCTTTTTTTCGTCTTTGATGGCATCAACTGGATAGGCAAGAAAACCCGACAATTGCGCTGCTTGTTGAAATTCAACAACATCTGCTACCCGAAGGTAAATCCACGGTATCCACCATTTGGCTACATTATGAAGCCCAAAAATCAGTGTTGTTACCGGGATGATAATTCCTGATGGAATGGTAATATAGAGCGGCCAGCCGTACCAATTATGCAATGAAAACAATGGAGCAAAGAGCATCAGGCTGCAAATGGCAATAGCAGTCACTAACAACCAGCCCACCGTTAAAGCCTTATTTACCGACCAAAGTTGCATTGCTTCGAAGTTAACAATTGTTTCCTATGTTTGGTAATTGGCACGAACTTCGTAGCCCAGATAGGCGGTGAGTCCTCTGCGAGAGACTCGGCTACGACAAAAGCTACAGACAACTTGGTTTCTCTTTTAAGTAGTAAAGCCGGGCATCTCGCCCGGCTTTACTGTATATGCCCTATGCATTTAGCCAACCTACAGCGTAGCCATGTCTATCACAAAGCGGTAGCGCACATCGCCCTTCAGCATGCGCTCATACGCAGTATGTATGTCTTTTATGTCTATCAGTTCTATGTCGGCCACTATGTTATGTTCGGCACAGTAGTCCAGCATCTCCTGAGTTTCGGCAATGCCGCCAATACCCGAACCCGCCACACTCTTGCGGCCACCCAATAGCGAAAATGCGGGTATCTGGTGCGGGGTAGATGGTGCGCCCACACATATATGAGTGCCATTGGTACGCAGCATACCCAGGTACATGGCCATGTTGTGCTCGGCCGATACGGTATCGAGTATAAAATCGAAAGTACCACGGGCGGCTGCAACCTGTGCAGGGTCTGTGGTAACTACAAAATGGTGTGCCCCCAGTGCCCTTGCTGCGGCTTCTTTGTTGGGCGAGGTGCTCAGTACCGTTACCTCGGCACCAAACGCCACACCAAATTTTACGGCCATGTGGCCCAGACCACCCAAGCCCAGTACAGCCAGTTTGTGGCCTTTGCCCACCTTCCAGTGGCGCAGTGGAGAATAGGTAGTGATGCCGGCACACAGCAAAGGAGCAGCAGCAGCCATAGGTAGCTTGTCTGATACGTGCAGGGCAAAATCTTCGCGCACTACTATGTTGCTGGAATAGCCGCCATAGGTGGGCAGACCGTCTTTGCCCTTGCCGTTATAGGTGCCTACAGAGCCGTTGAGGCAATATTGCTCCAGACCATCATGGCAATTGCTACATGTTTTGCAAGAGTCTACCAGACAGCCTACTGCCGCTATGTCGCCCGCCTTAAAGCCTTTTACGTGTGCGCCCACACTGCTTACAATACCTACAATTTCGTGGCCGGGCACCATGGGGAAGATGCCGGGGAACCAATCGTTGCGTATCTGGTGAAGGTCGGAGTGGCAAACGCCACAATACTTAATGTCTATGAGAATGTCGTGTGCGCCTACTTCCCTGCGCTCAAATGTCCATGGTGCCAGATCGGCAGTTTCGTTTTGTGCTGCATAGCCTTTTGATGGTGTCATAAAATCTTCTGTTGTTTTATGCACCAAAATTAGGCATGCTTAAACCTGAACCCCTTCAACCTTTCAAAGCAATAATTATACTTTTCAAAGACTTTTGCGTAAGCCCCCCGGCGTGGTGCCCGTATGCTTGCGAAAAAAGGTATTGAAGTACGATGTATACTCGAACCCAAGGCTATAGGCTATGTCGGCCACACTCCAGTCGGTATGCAATAGTAGCTGGCGTGCTTCGCTTACCATTCTGTCTGCTATATGGGCGGTGGTGGTTTTGCCGGTGGTTTCCTGCACGGCGGCATTCAGATGGTTGATGTGAACAGACAGGAGCGTGGCATAGTCGGCAGGTTTGCGTAGTTGTAGTGCATAGGTTGGCGACTCTATAGGAAACTGGCGTTCCAGCAGGTCGGTAAACAGGCCGGCAATACGTGCCGATGCATTGGCTGCGGTAGAAAATGTAGCCGGTGGCTGCATCTTAATGGCTTCGTGTATCAGCAGGTTTAGCTGGGTGCGTATCAGTTCGTTTTTGTACACATAATCACTGTCCATTTCGGCCCGCATGCGCCTGAAGACACTTTCTGCATAGGTGCGCTGTTCGTCATTGAGCAGGTAAACGGGTTCGCCCCCCGGCCTGAAGAGTGCTGACCGTTGCAGGCTATCGCTGCGCTTGCCATCGTTCAGAAAGTCTTCGGTAAATATGCAAAACCACCCCACATGGTCTATGCAGTCGGTCTCCCATTTATAGGGTATCTGCGGGTTGGTAAATACTAATGCCGGGCCATTCAGCTCTATGCTGCGGTTGGCAAACAACAGCCTGTTGAAACCGGACAGCACGAGCGTAACTTTGTAAAAGTCGCGCCGGTTGTAGGAAGTGAGGAAACACTTGCCCTCGCCAAACTCTGCCACCCTGAACTGTGTAGCTACCGGTGTATGTCTGCTCAGTACTTCTGCCCTTGTATCCTGCTCCTGCACTATTGCCATGTGGCAAAATTACACAAATCAAAGTATAGCTTGGGTTTTTCACAAAAACCGGCTAAGTCTAAATTTGAGGTGCTTTGCCGCCCCAACGGGACGCAAGCTCTGTAGTGAAAAAAATGCACATTTATCGTTGCTCTGTCAGGAGCAAAACTATGTCCGCATCCTATTGCTGAATAATGGCCCCGCTATATCGTTATGCTCCGTCAGGAGCATGTATGTGCTGTTACTTATAGCCGCTACAGAGCTTTCACTCCTGTCCGGAGTGGTACAGGCATAGCACCTAAAATTGAGCCTTAGCCCCAGCCGAAGATACCAGATGTCATATTCTTTGCGCCCCTCAAAGGTGAAGTCTGCTATACATATACATAGCCCTTTGCGCTGCTTTGCGCATTTTTCTGCGGCCTTTGCGGTGGCAATAGTTCTTATGAATAATGCCAGATAGGTATGCCAACCTATTTCTCCATAATCACTTTCAGATTGTTGAGACCGGTTTGCAGGTCGTCGCCAATCATTTTCTCCATGTCCATCATCAGCAGCATCACATTCATTGGGTAGGGCATAGTGCCGTTAAAACCCCATTTTACCTTTGTTTGGTCGCCTACTGCTTCTGTGCTCAGGTAGCAAGTCTGGTCCGACTCGAATGGGCGGATAAAATGCAGGTTGTAGTCTACGCGCTCGCCCTCGGTTATTTTGGCAATGGTTTGCTCGCCGGCACCTACATCGTCCTTCTTGCTATCCCATGCCGATACGAAACCAACCGTGCCATCTTCGCCTTTGAAGGTCTTCACCATATCGGGGTCCATTTTGGCCCATTTGCTGAACTCGTTTTGGTTCTTCAGCAACTTGATGTAGGCAAATACCTCTTGTTTGGGTTTGGCAATCACTACCTCGCGCTCTACGGTATAGGCTTTCTTTACAAACAACGCAGCTACCAACGGCAGTGCTATCAAAATGACGATTACAAGTAGTATTTTCTTCAAAATTTTCATGACTATTTGTTTTGTGTGTTTGGATGAATGCGCTGTAAAATTAGCCAAATATCACATGTTATAAAATTTGCTGAAAAAGATTTTGGGTTGTACGTGGAGGCGTACCTTTAGCAGGTAGTTATAGAAAATGTCCGCATAACCCACCTTTATGTTCCTTACCAATACCAACATAGTTACCGATGCCCTTCTGGGTGTAGCCGTTGGCGATGCCCTGGGTGTACCCGCCGAGTTTGTTTCGCGTGAGTTGCGCGATGAACGACCTGTTGTAGACATGCGTGCCTATGGCACCCACAACCAGCCTGCGGGTACGTGGTCCGACGATACTTCGCTCACGCTCTGTCTTGCCGATATGTTGTGCGGGTCTTTCAGCCTCGAGGCATTGGCGGGTAACTTCATCAACTGGCAGCAGCATGGCCTGTTTACCGCACGTGGCCATGTGTTCGATATTGGTATTGCCACATCGCAAGCCATTCATAGATTGCGCACGGGCACACCGCCCACACTGGCCGGAGGTGCCGATGAGTACAGCAATGGCAACGGCTCGCTGATGCGCATACTACCGCTGGTGTTCTATACGCGCCAGATGACTATTGAAGAGCGTTTCCGTTACACGCGCAATGTGTCTTCGCTCACGCACCGGCACATAAGGTCGGTAATAGCCTGTTTCATTTATCTGGAATATGCACGGCTACTGCTGGACGGTGTTGAAAAGCATGCCGCCCTGCATCAGCTACAGGATAGTTTACCTGCATTCTTGATTACCTGCGAGGGGGTGACAGAAGAAGAACTGAACCGTTTTCATCGCATTTTGGCTTTGCGGGTTGGCCGGTACGACCCCAGTCCACCTCTGGCACAATTGCCCCGTGGCGAGATATACAGTGACGGCTATGTGCTGCATACGCTCGAAGCCAGCCTGTGGTGCTTACTCAACACAGCTACCTATGCCGAAGCTGTACTAACCGCTGTAAATATGGGTAGCGATACCGATACTACCGCTGCTGTAACCGGTGGGCTGGCCGGCATACTCTATGGTGCCAACAGCATACCGCCAGAGTGGTTGGCCGTACTGGCCCGGCGCAGCTACATAGAAGAGTTGGCTGGTAGAATGTATACGGCGGTAAGCAAGCTGTAGTAATACGCTACAGCGAAATCAACATCAATAAAACCACGCCCCATTCGTAAACACATTCCAGTATGGGCGCACGGGGCGTATGTGCTGGCCGGGTTGGCCCAGATATTGGGTGCCATCGGGGGTGAGCATGGGTATATGGCAACTTTTGGTGTGGCGTATGGGTTTGGGTACAAATACCAGATCGTGTATCAGCTTGTTTTGTACCGCATGGCGCACCTGCTCGGCATCTATACCCACATTGGCACCCGCCGTTTGCCCGTAAGGTAGTGCTACCCGGCACTGCCCACTCAGCAACCCTGCCGACCATCGGGTAAACCGCCCACCCACAGTGTCCATATACGCACCCGGCGCATAGCCATTGCCCGCCGGTACTTTATTGCTCATCTGGCCCGTCCACATGGTGCAGTTGATGCCCCAGCGCACCCCACCCTGCTGGTATTGCAACAGTATTGCCCCCGTACGGAAACGGTCGAGCGTGGGGCGGGCCAATATGTCGTTTTCGGTGGCTATGGTCATGTTGCCCGTCTGCACAGCCAGTGTGCCCGTTACCTGCCGGGTACCTATGCGGTTCAGGTAGTAGTTCTGTGCATACATCGTACTGTGGCGGTAGGTGGTATGGTTGTCGGCAGCATCGGGCCAGCGGCCGGGGCTATCTACCCTTGCCCTGCCGTAGCCCACCAATAATGCGGGTGTCAGTACCCATTCGGTATACCTGCCGGTAGGCCCCAAATTGGTGTAGCTACGGTACACCCTCACCGTGGCACTGCCCTGCACCTGCCCCAAAGTGTACCAGCCCTGCCCCACTATACCCAGCCTTATGAATCTGTTGCCCAATGCCGCTACCACACCCACCGATGCCCCATACTGCCCCGCTGGTGCCGCATGGGCAGCCATGGAAAGGCACAGAAGCACTATGTAAAGGGAGGTAAACTTCATAACCTATATAACCGATGCAAATATGCGGCCAATTACCGGGGTTTGCGTGCCAGCACCCCACAAAGCACCGCAGCCAGCAAGGTACCGGCGGTACCCAATATCCGTTCGTATATATTTGGGGCAAAGAGATTGCCCACCGTATTGAGCGTAAACAAGCTGCAAAACACCCACAATACTATATATAACACCTTCTGCGGAAGCCATGCCTTTATGTAGCCTGCCCGCTGCAGCACCACGGCCATCATGGCTATGTTCAGCAATAGCGATACCGCTTCGTACACATACATTTCCTGTGCCGTTTTGATGCGGCCAGCCCATACGGCATTGTAGGGCACCACCCCTGCCAACACCAACAAATGAAACACCGATACCAACGAGAAGAATACAATCAGAATTTTGGCTGCCAGCGGTGCTTTCATGTTATGGTTGTTTGGGTGCAAT
>JAGKWS010000049.1 GCA_021151685.1 Chitinophagaceae bacterium | reverse complement strand
GTGTGGGTGTCTGCTTGATGTTGAAGGTGATTTTGCCTTCGGTTTCGCTGTAGTCGGCAGTTACGGTATCGCCGGCAGTGATGCGATGGTTCAGAATTTCCTCGGCCAGCGGGTCTTCCAGATATTTCTGTATGGCCCTGTGTAGTGGTCTGGCACCAAACTGCTGGTCGTAGCCCTTCTCTGCTATGAACTTGCGCGCTTCGGCGGTAAGCTCCAGCGTAAAGCCCAGCGAATTGAGACGTTTCAGGACATCCTTCATAATGATGTCGATGATTTTGCCAATGTGCGATTCATCGAGCGTATTGAAGATAACCACATCGTCTATACGGTTGAGGAACTCGGGCGAGAAAGTACGTTTCAGTGCTTTTTCTATTACCCCACGGCTATTGTCTTCGGCACTTTGTGTTTTGGCGGTGGTGGCAAAACCTACGCCGGCACCAAAGTCTTTCAACTGACGGGCACCAATGTTTGAGGTCATGATGATGAGCGTGTTCTTGAAATCGACTTTACGACCCAAACCATCCGTCAACTGACCATCGTCCAGCACCTGCAACATAATGTTGAAGATATCGGGGTGCGCCTTTTCAATTTCATCGAGCAGCACTACTGAATAGGGCTTGCGGCGTACTTTTTCTGTAAGCTGGCCACCTTCTTCATAACCCACATATCCGGGAGGCGCACCTATGAGGCGGCTGAGGGAGAATTTCTCCATGTATTCGCTCATATCAACACGTATGAGGGCATCTTCGCCATCGAACATGTAGCGAGCAAGCGCACGGGCCAACTCGGTTTTACCTACCCCTGTAGGACCCAAAAATATGAATGAACCAATTGGCTTGCGGGGGTCTTTGAGGCCCACACGGTTGCGCTGAATGGCTTTTACTACTTTGGTAATGGCATCGTCCTGCCCTACTACCGAGCCTTGCAGGTCTTCGCCCATGCGGCGTAGTTTGGCACTTTCGGCCTCTACCATGCGCATTACGGGTATGCCAGTCATCATGCTTATCACCTCGGCAATGGCTTCTTCGGTAATGGGGTAGCGTTTGTGTTTGGCTTCCTCTTCCCATTCGGCCTTGGCGCGGTCCAGCTCTTCGCCCAGTCGTTTTTCGCGATCGCGCAGGGCAGCAGCTTCTTCAAACCGCTGGCTCTTTACTACCTTATTTTTCTCTTGTTTTATGTCTTCTATTTTCTTCTCAAGGTCCAGTATGTTCTGCGGAACATTGATGTTTTTGAGATGTACCCTTGCACCAGCTTCATCCATCACGTCTATAGCCTTGTCGGGCAGCAAGCGGTCTGTCATGTAGCGGTCGCTCAGCTTCACACAAGCCTCTATGGCTTCGGCATCGTAGGCTACATTGTGGAAGTCTTCGTACTTGGACCTAATGTTGTTGAGTATGGTAATGGTCTCGTCTACACTTGGTGGTTCTATCAGTACTTTCTGGAAACGACGATCGAGCGCACCATCTTTTTCGATGTACATGCGGTACTCATCGAGCGTAGAGGCACCAATGCATTGGAGGTCTCCACGAGCCAGAGCCGGCTTAAAGATATTGGACGCATCGAGCGAGCCCGATGCACCACCGGCCCCCACTATGGTGTGTATCTCATCAATAAACAGTATTACATCGCGGTTTTTCTCCAGCTCGTTCATGATGGCCTTCATACGTTCTTCGAACTGGCCACGGTACTTGGTGCCGGCTACCAGTGCTGCGAGGTCGAGACTGATAACACGTTTATCGAACAAAACACGCGATACCTTGCGCTGCACAATGCGCAGTGCCAGACCCTCTACTATGGCAGTTTTACCAACGCCGGGTTCGCCTATGAGAATGGGGTTGTTCTTTTTGCGGCGAGAGAGTATTTGCGATACGCGCTCTATCTCCTCTTCGCGGCCCACGATGGGGTCCAGATTGCCCAACTCGGCTATACGGGTAATGTCGCGACCAAAGTTGTCGAGTACCGGTGTCTTGGACTTGGTATTGCCTGCAGCCGGCTTGCGCTGCTGGTACTGCTTGCGTTCGTCATCGTCTTCAAAGTCTTCGCCACCCTGGTCGTTGAAGTCGGAAGAAGGGTTACTGCCCTGTAGTATGCTCAGCTCGCCCTTGAAGCGGTCGTAATCTACATCAAGGTTGCTGAGTATTTGGGTGGCCACATTTTCCTTATTCTTCAGAATGCTCAGCATCAGGTGCTCGGTTTCTACCGTGGCACTCTTCATGGCTTTTGCTTCCAGTACGGTAATGCGAATTACTTTTTCGGCCTGCTTGGTAAGCGGCAGGCTGTTGATGCTGGAAATGGGCTTGCTGTTGCGGTCTTTTATGGCGCTTTCCAGCTCTTTACGCAGCTCAAACAAATCGACGTGCATGCTTTGCAGCACTCTCAGGGCCATGCCATCACCCTCACGTATCAGGCCCAGCAATAAATGCTCGGTGCCTATGAAATCATTGCCCAACCTCAGTGCCTCTTCCCTGCTGTATGATATGATCTCCTTTACTTTTGGCGAGAAATTAGAATCCATTGTGATCTCCTCAGATTGTTTAATAATTAAAATTACGACTTTGGCCGTTTCGGACAATCGTCAATTACTATAAGGGTATATTTTTACGGCCTGTGCGGTAAGGAACGTACCCAAATGATGACTGCCTCTAATTTTGGAGTGTCTTTAATCAGGAAATGATTATTTTTAGAAACACCACAAGTTGTAAACGAGCATTCAAAATACGTTATTATGGACTTCAAAATTGATACCAGAGATACTTTTTCGGTAATATCGCCTGCCTCAGAGTCATTTACCACAGAAATATCGGACGAATTGGCATCTACCATGCGCAATATGCGGCAAAGCGGCAGTCACAACTTTATTATAGACCTGCAAGCATGCAATAATATAGACGATGAGGCTGTAGATAACCTGGTGCAAATGCACGAGGAAAGTTATAGTATGGGCCATTCGTTGGTGTTTACAGGCATAAAGGGGAAAGTATTGGCAGCCCTGCGCGACAAAGAAATACATGAAGTGGTAAATGTAGCACCCAAGATGATAGAGGCGATAGACATCATTAGTATGGAGATACTGGAGCGCGACCTGTTTGACGAAGAGCCGCCTGAGTGATGAGTGCCAACAAGAGCGGGTTTAAGCAAAATTCATTGCTACTCTTATGGTTGTTTTGGGCTACAAAATGTGCCTTGTGTGGTTCGAAAACAACGTTCATAACAAATACAAGCAATAAATCTTGAACAGGCTCTATGCGCACCATCTTCGCCGAGCAGACCAACAAATATGCCATGGAATGAGGCCGGTATGAATTTTTACCGGCATTTTTTAGTTATTTTGCCTTCCATACATCCCCTTATATATCCGTCAAATAAAATATGAAACGAACGCTGGTATTAATCAGGCATGCGAAATCGAGCTGGGCCTCTCCGCTGCAAGCTGATTTTGACAGGCCGCTGAACGAGCGCGGCAACAAAGATGCTCCCGAAATGGGGCGACGGCTGCGCAAGGCGGGGCTGATACCAGACCTTGTAATATGCAGTACGGCACAACGCACCCGCGAGACTGCTACCCATATAACCACAGCAACGGGGTACGACATAAACAGTGTGCAATGGCAAGATAAGCTATACCACTGTGCACCGGCCGTGTTTGAAGAATTGCTGTATGAGCTGCCAGATAGTGCCCGTGTAGTATACATAATAGCACACAACCCCGGTATAACAGAATATGCCAACTCGCTGACGCGCGATTTTTACACTGCCGACATGCCCACCTGCGGTGTGGTGGCTACTGCTGCCGAGGTGGACAAGTGGGAAGACTTTGGGCAGGCACGCAAAAAAGTGATATTATTTGATTACCCGAAAAACGACCATGACTCCTAATAAATCTGCCGTACAGGTAACCGTAGTACTGGAAAAACTCTTTGAGGAACACTTTGGAAAGATGCCCGAAAAGATAGAGCCCCTTGCTGTATCGGGCTCTGACAGAAAATATTATCGTCTTACCGGCAATGGCCATACCGCTGTAGGCACCTACAGTGCCCATGTGGCCGAGAATAACACCTATGTATATTTTACCGAACTATTCCGGCGACATCAGGTTTTGGTACCAGAGGTGTATGCTATAAGCAAAGACCGTAAATGCTACCTGCAACAAGACCTTGGTAACACTACCCTTTTTGACCTGGTGCTGCAAGAGGGATTCTCGGACAATGTGAAGAAGCTGTACCGCAAAGCATTGGCGCAACTGGCCAAAGTGCAGTGGATAGCGGGCCGGGAGGCCGACTTTAAGCAATGCCATGCGGCCCGTCAGTTTGACGAAAAGGCCATAATGGCCGATTTGCTTTATTTCAAATACTATTTTGCCGACCTACAGGGCATACCATACGACCGCTCGCTACTGATAAGCGAAATGGAGTTGCTATCGAAAGATTTGGGACGTATACAACCACATACGCTTATGTACCGCGACTTTCAGAGCCGCAACATAATGGTGCATGAGGGCAAAATATACTTCATAGACCATCAGGGCAGCATGCAGGGCCCACCTCAGTACGATATAGCATCGCTGCTGTGGCAGGCACGTGCGCAATTGCCATCGCAATGGAAGGACGAGCTGCTGAACAGCTATATACAGGCGTTGTCTGAGCTGAATGTGCCCCGTATGGATGAGATATACTTCAGGCGGGGGTATGTACAATTTGTACTGATACGCCTGCTGCAAGTGCTGGGTGCATATGGCTTCCGCGGATTGCTGCAACACAAGGCGCACTTTGTGGCCAGCATAGGACCTGCACTCAAAAATCTGTCGGCATTTCTGTCGGACCACCCGCAAATACCGGCCTACCCCGAGCTACGTTCGTTGCTGGAAAAAGTAACCTCGCGCGAGATGCAAGAGCGGTATATGACCCGCGAAATATCGGAAAGCGAAACACGGCTGACGATAAAGGTGAGCAGCTTTTCGTATAAGCAAGGCATACCCGAAACAGGGGGGCCGCATGGTGGTGGATTTGTGTTTGACTGCCGGGGCATACTGAACCCGGGCCGGTACGAAGCCTACAAACACCTGACAGGTAATGACGATCTTGTGAAGCAGTTTCTGGAGCGAGAAACACGGATGACCGAGTTTCTGAACCATGTGCATGCGTTGGTGTCTATCAATATCGAAGACTATCTGTCGCGCGGGTTCGACCAGTTGACCATCAGTTTTGGCTGTACCGGTGGCCAGCACCGGTCGGTATATGCAGCCAACGAACTGGCCAGCCACCTGCGGGCGCGCTACAATGCCGATGTAGTGGTGACCCACTGCAATGAAAGCCGCTGGGTGCTGAGCTAAGGAAGAATGTGAAAAACGAGCTACAATACCAGTATCAGCGTAAACAATTTATGCCAAGCTGATATTTCAGTAACTTTGCCAATAATAAATAAGAGATAATATGCTGAAGACAGGAAATACAATAGTGAGCATATATACAGAAATGACTCCGAACCCTGAGACTATGAAGTTTGTTGCGAACAAGCTTTTGTATCCGGGCAAGAGTATAGATTTTCCGGATGAAACAACGGCTGGTCCATCGCCACTTGCCAAAGAGTTGTTTGCTTTCCCCTTTATACGCAGTGTATTCATAGCCAGCAACTTTGTAACGCTTGCCAAAACGCCTGATACCAACTGGGATGACGTAATACCATCGGTTCGCCAGTTTTTGAAAGAATATCTGGAAGAAGGCCGTGTAGTAATTAATGAGGACCAGATAGTAAAGAAAGCCGAAGCTACCATTAGCGATAATGATACCGATGTTGTAGCCCGCATCAAAGAACTACTGGAAAACTATGTGAAACCAGCTGTAGAGATGGACGGTGGTGCCATCAGCTTCAAAGGGTTTGAAGACGGCACCGTGAAATTGATGCTGCAAGGTTCGTGCTCGGGCTGTCCGTCATCTATGATAACGCTGAAGTCGGGTATTGAAGGTATGATGAAGCGCATGATACCAGAAGTGAAGGAAGTAGTAGCCGAAGCTGAATAATGACCTAATAATATGCTAAAAGCGGCCCGCAATACGGGTCGCTTTTTTTGTTTGTGCCCTGCATACCATCAATTTGTTTTATTTTTAGGGCACGTATCGTTTATCTATAAAACACAAACGGCTATAGCGCAGGCATACAAGCCGTTCTGTTATCTGCAATGAACATTCACAACAACTACGTGGCCATAATGGCCGGCGGCATAGGAAGCAGGTTTTGGCCAGAGAGCCGCACGCACCACCCCAAGCAGTTTTTGGACCTGCTGGGTACCGGCAAATCGCTGATACAGTGGACGTATAACCGCTTCAAACACATATGCCCCAAGGAGAACATATACTTCATTACCAATGAGCAGTATATGGACACTTTGAAGTCGCAGATACCCGAGCTGAGTGATACCAACATCATTAGCGAGCCCTCGCGGAAGAATACTGCCCCTTGTGCGGCCTACTTTGCCCACAAAATAATGGCACTGAACCCGCAGGCAAACATCATTATGTCTCCGGCAGACCACCTGATAATGGATGAACATCTGTTTGAAAAGACTACCAATGATGCACTTGAATTTGTATCGAAACACAAGGCTCTACTGACGCTGGGTATAAAACCTACCCGGCCCGATACCGGCTATGGCTATATTCAGTACGATATAGAGCAGGAGGTAGACAAGACCCACAGGGTAAAAACATTTACGGAAAAGCCATCGTTGGAGTTGGCTCGTACCTTCTTGAAAAGTGGCGATTTCTTATGGAATTCGGGCATTTTTGTGTGGAATGTACAAACTATAATGGATGCGCTGGAACACTACCTGCCGGAGATGAATGAAGTGTTTGCACAGGCAAAAGACTTGTATAACACACCGGCCGAACATGATGCCATAGTGCGTTTGTACCCGCACTGCACCAACATTTCTATAGACTATGGCATTATGGAAAAAGCCCGCAATGTGTATGTGATACCAGCCTACTTTGGCTGGTGCGACCTGGGCACATGGGAAAGTGCCTATGACAACAGCGAAAAAGACTATTTGGGTAACGCAGTACTGGGCAATAACGTAATGGTGATAGATGCCACGGAATGCATGATAAAAGCCCCCAACGACAAGCTGGTGGTGCTGCAGGGGTTGGAGAACTTTATAGTAGTAGACACGGCCGATGTGTTGCTGATATGCGAGCGCAACCGCGAGCAACAGATAAAAGAATATGTGGCCGAGGTGAAGCGCAACAAGGGCGACCGTTTTCTGTAGATAGTTACGGCTTTTCGCGTACTGCTTTTACCTCGGCAGGTGTTACGGCTGTACCTGTATTGCCCATGTTGGTGTATACATAGGTGAGAACGGCGGCCACCTCGTCGTCGCTGAGTTGCTGTGGGGGCATGGTATTATTGTATTCTTTACCATTAACCGTCATAGGGCCACTGCTGCCTTTTATTACCTGATGGATGGTCTTTTCGCGGTTGGCCAGATAGTCTGACTGGGCCAATGGCGGGTATACATTGGCTATGCCATCGCCACTGCCCATATGGCAAGAGGCACATGCACGCTTATAAATATCTTCGCCAGAGGCAGGTGCTGATGCCTGACTGCCTGATTCGGCTTGTTTGTTGTTATTACTACCACATGCGCTGGCCAACACCAACAAAACACCACCCAAAACAGAAAAATATTTACTCATAACCAAAGACGTTTACTGCGTGCAACAAAAGTAACAAAGCCGTGATGGCCAAACAAGTGGTTTGGGTATAGATGTGTATGCTGTAGGGTAAATGGCTGCTCTAACTTTATCATTTTCTTATAAATAACATACCGCCTGTATTTCGTTATATTTGCAACCCTCGCTTACAAAAAAACGGATGCGTAGTATATACCTCAAAGAAATCAATTCGTTCTTCAGCTCCATAGTGGGCTATGTAGTGTTATTGGTTTTTCTTATAGCCTGTAGCCTGTTTCTCTGGATCATTCCCAACTATTCTATACTGGAATATGGGTATGCCTCTATGGAGCGTTTTTTCGAGATAGCCCCCTGGTTATTGTTTTTGTTGGTACCGGCAGTTACGATGCGTTCCTTTGCCGATGAGTTCAGGACGGGCAACATAGAATGGCTGGCCACCAAGCCTGTTACCGATATTGAGATAATACTGGGTAAATATCTGGCCACGGTGAGCCTGATAGCCTTTGCACTGTTGCCTACATTTATCTATGTATACACGGTGAGCAACCTTGCCTACTCTGACACCCATTTGGATAGTGGTGCTATAATAGGCTCCTATATCGGGTTGTTTTTTCTGGCATCTACGTTTGGCGCGGTGGGTATCTTTTGTTCTTCGCTCACTTCCAATCAGGTAGTGAGCTTTTTGGTGGCACTACTGGCTTGCTATGTATTGTATACCGGGTTTGAGCAACTGAGTAAGCTGCCCAAATTTTCGGAAGGGCTGGATTATTACCTGAGCATGGTGGGTATGGAGTTTCACTATAACTCCATAAGCCGTGGGCTTGTAGATAGCCGTGATGTAGTGTATTTTTTATCTGTTATCATATTTTTCATTTCTCTTACCCGTTTTTCTCTGGCATCGCGCACCAGCGGTGCCGGTAGCCGGATGGGCTAAGTCTGAAAGCCTATGTCTGAACCCGTACATAAGAACAAACAACTGCAGCAAGCCAGAGTTCGCCTGATAATAATGGCGGGTATCGTATTGTGCGTCAATGTACTGGCTTCGTACTTCCATACCGGGCTTGACCTGACCCGCGAGAAACGTTTTACACTTACAGAGCCCACCAAAAACCTGCTGCGCAATATGGACGAGGTAGCGGTGGTAGATGTGTACCTGAAGGGGAAATTTCCGGCAGGGCTGCAACGGTTGCAGGAAGGCGTGAGAGAGCGGCTGCGCTCTTTTAAGGAGTATGCCGGCAACAAGCTCATATTCAGGTTTATAGACCCGTTTGAGGGCAAAACCGACAAAGAAAAAAAGCAAATAGCACACGATCTTGCCAACAAGGGCATTAACGTAATGGAACTGAAAACTCAGGATGATGAGGAGTTTTCTATGAAAACCTTCTTCCCTTACTGCCTTGTGCAGTACAAAGGAAGGGAAATGCCAATATACCTGCTGGATGCCCCTCCCGGGCGCACAGCAGAGGAGCAGATAAGCTTCTCTGAGGCTATGCTGGAATACACATTTGCCAATGCTATAAACCGCCTGAACAAGGCAGAAAAACCAAGCATAGCCTATATAACTGGCCACAACGAACCACTGGGTGTAAAAACCTATGACATGCTGACCCGCCTGACGGGCCTGTATATAGTAGATACTGTGGACATTACCAAGGCATTGTCTATACCCAAAACATACAATGCTATTATTGTAAACCAGCCAACACAAACTTTCTCGGGCCCGGACAAGCTAAAGCTGGACCAGTACATAATGAGTGGGGGCAAGGCACTATGGGTGATAAATGCTATGAATGCCAGCACCGACAGTTTGGCCAATAGTCCACAGTTCATAGCTATGGAGCATCATACCGATTTGGATGATCTACTCTTCAAATATGGGGTGCGTGTAAACTTTGACCTACTGGAAGACCTGCAATGCAACCCACTGCCCCGTGTGATGAATGGCGGCAAGCCCGAAATGCACGATTGGGTGTACTTTCCGCGCATAAACCCCACATCGCAACACCCGGTTGTAAAAAACATGGATCTGTTGCTGGCCAGTTTTACCAATACAATTGACACCATAAAGCTACAAGGAGTACAGAAAACAGTTCTGCTCCACTCGTCGCGCTATAGCCGTTCGGCCCGATCTCCGGTTCGGGTAAGTCTGTCTATGATGAGCTACCCCTTACGCCACGAGATGTTTACGCGGTCTTACCTGCCGGTAGCAGTATTGTTGGAGGGACAATTCCACTCGCTATATGAGGGGAGACTGGCCCCGGAATATCTGCGCCTTCTCGACTCATTGAAGGTGCCATTCAAGCCAAAATCGGAGCAGGGAAGTGCGATGATTGTTACCTCTATGGGCGATTTGTTCAGCAATGGGTACTCTGCAAAAGATGGTGTATTGCCCATGGGGTACTACAACTTCACCGGAGAGTTTTTTGCCAACAGGGCATTTTTGCTGAATGCACTGGAGTACCTGACCGACAATACCGGCATACTGGAAGCACGGTCTAAAGACGTGAAGCTACGCCTGCTGGATAAGGGACGTGTGAAAGCAGAAAAGGGCACATGGCAGTTTGTGAATGTGGTAATACCAATAGCCATTGTACTGGTATTTGGTACGTTCTACATGTTTTTCCGCAAACGTCGCTACGAAGTAAGATTTGCTACTACCAAAACCGAGAAACCCAATGCGTAAGACCCTCATTTACATAGCGATACTGGCCCTGCTGGCTGCTGGTGTATACTATCTGCTACCCAATGACAACAATACCAATCCCTTTGACCCGAAAGAGGCAGACTTTACAGTAAAAGACACCGCTGCCATAGGGAGAATTTTCCTCTCTTCTATGAACGAGGAAAGCACACTGATAGAGCGTACCGACAGTGGCTGGAGAGTGAACAAACAGTATAAAGCACTGCCCAGCACACTATATACACTACTGGAAACACTGACCAAACAACAAGCATTGTACCCGGTAACCAAGGCTGCCTATGACAATGCAGTGAAAACAATGGCAACCCACGGAACAAAGGTGGAGCTGTATGACCGTGCCGGTAAAAAGATGAAAGTATTTTATGTGGGCGGTGCCGCTGCCGGCGAAAAAGGTACGAATATGCTGCTGGATGGTGCCTCGCAACCCTATGTAGTAGAGGCACCCGGCTTTGTAGGCTACCTGACACCACGCTACCCCACCCGTCTGCGCGACTGGCGCGACCGTACTGTGTTTGATGTATTGCCATCGGATGTGAAATCGGTATCGGTACAATACCCCGGCAAGCCCGATGAATCTTTTGTACTGGAGCGGGACGCAAATGATACCGTAGTAGTAAAAACCACCGACAAATTTGTACAAAACAAACCGCTGAACTCGCGCAGGGCGCATCTGTATCTGCGTTTCTTTGCCAAGGTGAATTGTGAAGGGTACCTGAACGGACTTCCTGACAATGACTCGGCACTACGCACTGCACCACCCCACTCTACTATAACACTTACTACTACCAAGGGTGATGTGCGCACGGCAGAAGTATACTGGATGCCTGTGAACAAACGCAGTAAGAATGTGAAGGAGGCTGAAAAAGTGGATGACCATGATGTACCTGACGAGTTTGACTCGGACAGGTTGTATGCAGTGGTGAACAACAGGAAGGATACCATTATGATTCAGCACCTTACGTTTCAGGGTATCTTCAGAAAGGCGAAGGAATTTTATACGCCTGATGTACCACAACCTACCCCTACGCAGCGACACTAATGAGTGTACGATACAGGAAGGAAATGCAAAACAATGTCTACTGACCTACATATAGGCTGGCTACGCGGGCGACTGAACGCCCCACTGCCGGGTTTTGCAGCGCAAGAGCGCATGATAGGCCGGGTAATACCAGCACCACCACAAGTACCTGCCAATGCACGACTAAGTGCCGTAATGTGCCTTATATACCCTGCCGGCAACAACTGGCAGGTACTGCTGATGCGCCGCAGGGAAGATGGCCACGCACACAGCGGGCAGGTGAGCTTTCCGGGGGGCAAACACGAACCCGAAGATGAAACCTTGCTGATGACCGCGCTACGCGAAACACAAGAAGAAGTGGGAATAGACCCGGTACATATAGATGTTTTGGGGCCGCTGTCGCCACTGTATATACCGGTAAGTAACTTTCATGTATTTCCGTTTGTGGGTTTTGCCCGTACAAGGCCAACGGTATCGCTGAGTGTCGATGAGGTATCTTATATAATAGAAGCCCCACTTGCCTGGCTAACGGACGACAACAACAAAATAACTACGAATGTAACATCGCCCGCTGTGCCAGGCCTGATACGTAATGTAAAAGCCTATCAGCTGGCAGATGGAGGCATTGTATGGGGTGCTACGGCAATGATGCTGAGCGAGTTTGAAATATTACTGAAGGAGTCGGGGCTGGCGTGGTAAACTGACACTTGATGGCATATAAAATGGGCTACATCTGTATGTAGCCCATTTTATATAGGTTGTAGTATGGTTTAGTACACTGCCACATAGTTGCCGTCTATGGTCTTTACCCAGTTGCGGCCACCGTCGGTGCTTTCATATATACCTTTGTCTGTTGCCAGATAGATATACTTGCGCACATTGCCATTTTTATAAATGTTCTTTTTGCCCGCAATGCCACGCACTGTTGCGTTAGCAGCCAAACCGTTGTTATTGGGTTCCCAAACACCAGTAAACTGATTGAGTATGTAGCAACCTCGGCCGGCGGTACCTATCAGACAAACCTCCTCGAAAGGAGAACCAATGCATAGCAATGCAGTATTGGCAGGTAAGCCTGAATAAGGTGCCCAGTTTTTACCATCATCATCGCTATACCACGCACCCCAGCGGCAACGCTGGTCTATGGCTATAAGCCTGTTGTTGTAGTGCCCCAGTGTAAAGAAACTGGTATCGGTATTGGTACCATATGGTGGTAGTGGTGTACCAGTTGGGTTGCCTGTGAAGATATACAGAATTCCATCGGGGTTGGCGGTTACTTCCTTCCAGCGGTGTTCGTAATTGGTTTGATCATCCTTGCCCGCTTTTACAAAGTTGCGCACATGGTAGTAATCATCGAAAGGAGCACCGCTATATGCCAATCCGCACAACTTGCCATTGGCCAGTTGGGTAAAGGATACCATGCGGGCAGGCAAGAGGCCTACCCCTACAGTATCGTAAGAGGCATCGAGCCCCCATGTTTTGGGGTTGCCGAAGTTGGCACTTACGGCTACGCCCAGCCAGTTGTTGGGGTTGGTGGTATTGGATGCTGTATAGACCCTGTTGTCCCATTCGGGCAGGTTGATGAGTGAGCTTTGGTTCAAATCGCCTTTCTGTCCATCGCACCGTAAGAAGGGTAAGGATGTGAGGGAGTCGTAGGTATGGTTGAAGTTTTTGCCATTATTGGCACTGTAATAGAGGTGTGTTTTTGTCCACAGAACATTGTATACCGAAGTAACAATTGCCTTACAAGGACGGCCATCGGGCTTGAAGATAGACCCATCGTATGTGCGGCCATCGTTAGTGTAGTACAGAGCCCCGGCCGTATCTGAGAAATACAGAGCGTACGGGGTAGTAATGACATTGTTGTTGTCAATACCATCGGTTCTGGTACAACCTATAACGGCTGCCGAAACAAGGGCAATGAAACAAGATATGTATATGAGGGACAACCTGCGCATATTTTGATGTGGTTTGTCTGTTTTGGAAAGGCAATTTAACAAAGATAATAAAGATGTCAAAACATATGACGGCATGTGAGGCAAGAATGTTTGATGTAGCCTGTAAATGCGTACGTTATGTGGGAAAATACTATGACCAGCAGTTCATGAACATGTGTTATTGTGGTGTGGCTACCAAGTCGTTTACCCGCATACCAAAATCTATCAACTCGAGTATGCTGTTTTCGTCTTTCTCCAAAAAATTGATTTCGAACTTGAAGTGGTATGCTTTTTCAGTGAAGTCGCCACCATAGAAAGCGATGTTATCTATCAGTTTTTTACTCTCGGATAGTATGGCCGAGTCTCGTACCGAACTGCTGACAGACGGCTGCACCTTGCCCAACATTTGCTGCACATTCAGAAAGAATGAGAATGGATAAGTGTACGCATTATCGCGTGCTTCTGCGGGCAGAGAACCAGATAAAAATGTGCCCGCCAATACCCCTTCAGCGGTTTGACGATGGTTGGAGAATACCGCATATTGTTTGTCGGGCAGCAGGAACAAAGTATCTCTTGTAGTGAGGGGGAACTGGTATTCTTCACCCACCTTTACCATTTGCTGTGCGGCGGTCTTTTGTAGCAACAACTTAAAGTTGTCGTAATTTTTAATCTTCAGCACATAGGTGAGGTTCATGGTGGCATGTTGCTTTTTGTGCTGCACCATTTCGCCCATAAACATATCGGTTTGTGTCTCGGCTGTGATGCCAAAGCCACGTATGGCTACAGCCATATCGCCGGTGAAAGCATCCAGCACGCCATCAACATCCATACCCTTTGCGGTAAGGCCCATATTGGCAGGCCCCAGCAGGCCTACTTTCTCGAGGATGGTCTTTACGCCTGCGGGCGATATGTGTGTTGTCACCAGCATGTCTACATCGTCGCCGGGCATGCGGTCCAGCATGTCGGCATCGGTGCTGGCTATACCAAAATCGGTAGTGCCCTCTTCTATTTTTGCCGGCAGGTAGTAGTTGATTTCGCTGATTATCTGCCCTTTTCGGAAATTGGCACCAGCTGCCAGTGCTGCGTCCTTCCATACTGCGGGCGATAGTGGCACACCATTTACCGCCAGAGACACACCATGTGTAACATCGGACAAAAGATTGCCATAATTCATCCAGAAACAAACATCGTACCCCCCCCGTGCAATGGTTACAAAACGGGTGTTGTGTGTCAAAGAATGCTCTGCCGGCAAGTTGAAAACACGCGACAACTCTTCGCTGAGCGGTACAAATGTACCTTGTTGGTCATCATCGGGTAGTTGTGCATATACAAATACCAGCATGTGGTTATTCCAGCCGGCATGCACCCCATCGGCCAGTGTGGCCTCGCTGCGGTGTTGCATCTGCTGCACCTTTGCGCTTTTGAAAACACGCGTTATGTAGGCTTGCCATAAAGCGGCATCATTTAGTGGAATGAGTGCTACTTTGATGTTGCCACCAGCAAAGCGGTCGTCCCAACGGGTATAAATATAAAAGGTATTGGAAACGTCGATACCGGCGTTTTCAATACCTTCCAGCGCATCGGCCGACTTCTTATCGGGTAGTCGCCGTTGCATTTCTTTATACAGTTTGCTACCTGTTATTACACTCCAGGCTATTTTGTTGCTCAGTTTACCAAGGTCTACACCCAGTACAGCTGCCGCATCGGCGGGTATGTATTTGGCATTGTCTGGCAACCGGTTACACCCGGTTATCAGCAAGGCTGCTACAATACACCATGTACAAATACGGGCCCATTGCTGCATGAGCAAGTGTTTTGGTTAAAACGGCAAGTCGTCAACAGTCTGTTGCGGTGCGTTGTTGTATGCAGGAGCATTGTTGTAGCCGGCATTACCTGCAGGTGCGCCACCATACTGGGGTGCTTGCTGCTGGCCTTGGGTCATAGGGGCAGCGGCGTTGCCTGCTTCTACACGCCATGCATCCAGATTGGTAATGTATTTGGTGGCACCGTCTCTTTTGTCTACGTATGAATTACCTTTTATATTGAAGCTAACCTTTACCAGGTCACCCACATTGAACCGATCTATTATCTCGCACTTGGTTTGCACCAGTTGCAATTTGGCGAAGTTTGTATACACGTTTCCGTTTATTTCTTCGGCCAGCTCTACCACGAACTCACGCTTTTTGAACTTATCATTCACCTGCTGAGTATCGTATTTTACCAACAACTTACCAGTAACTTCTAAACTCATTTTCTACTTTTTTTACTTGATCAACTTATTTGAAAACTTTCAGCAATGAAGATAAAAAAAAGTGCTTTAGAAAAGCACTTTTTTTTATCAACAAATTTTAAGGGGGGAGGCTAAAGGGGCTCGAACCCTCGACCCTCAGAACCACAATCTGATGCTCTAACCAGCTGAGCTACAACCTCCGTGATTGATTTGGATGGCAAAGGTAAACAAATTTTGATTCGATAAAACACCAGAGCCAACTTTTTTTTCTCGTCCTATTATTCGGTGGCGGGTATGGCAGTGGTTTGGCCATACAAGAAACGCCACCCATCTTTTCTTTTCACCAATGTGCCTGTTTCTACGGTGAGTATGGTACTGTCTTTGCCACCGGTATAGGATACTATGCTGCGTATGCGGGCACTGTATGCGGCAAGGGTTGTGGTAAGTGGATGTACCAAAAGGGTATCGTAACTTCTGTTGACAACAGATACGTTGGCCATTGCCCTACGAGCAATGGCCAACGTACTATCGAGCCCCTGTGCACTGGTGCTACCTGCGGGCACCCAGAAAAAATGCCCGCTATTGTCCATATAGTGAAACTGTGCCTGCAAGCCCTGACTGCGTAAATCGTTACAATAGCCATAGAGCATATCTTTCACTTCTTTGTCTACAGTCTTGCGCTCGTTGTGGGACAGTTGCCTATTGTTGCGGCAAGCCACTGCACAGCACCAGATGAATATGTACCAGTATCTGTGCACGTTATTCCTTTATCAGTTTCAGTACAGCGTCTTCCATACCCATGCGGCGCACACGCAGCAGGTACATACCGGGTGCCAGTGTAGCAGCAGGTATCTGCACGGCAGTATTGCCGGCATGGGTTGTATTCCAGATAGTTTTTCCGGTAACATCGCACAGTGTTAGCGCAGCATCTGCAATGCCGGTAGCCACCCAACTGTTGGTTGTGGGGTTGGGTGCTACAGAAATATCAGTGTGCTGCACATCGTTAATGCTGAACGTAGAAACCCGGCTGATACTGAGTGTACTGTCAATCAACCAGGCATTGGGGTCTATACTCATATTGGTCATGGTTTTGCCCCATGAGAAACTGAACAACTGATTGTTCTGGTTGTTGAGTACCCGAATTACAGTATCGCCTGTGGCAGAACGCAAACGCAACTCTAAAGGCACTTTGAACAGCGATACCGATGTAGGTACGGTGGTAGTTTGCTGCAACTGCACAAAAACATTGGCACCCACCTGACTCCAACGGGCGGTATACATGGGGTAGCCCTCACCATAGAACCATTGCTGGAAGAAGGTATCGATATTGATGCCATTGACAGTAGTACCGAACATGGCTTTGGCAAGATCGCGGAACTCCATAGTGCTACCGGTACTGTCTTTCATATAGGTTTGCCAACTGCGCAACAGCGAGAAGAACCAAGGGTCGTTGTTGATGACGTGGCGCAACTGGTGTACCATACAAGCCCCTTTGTCGTAGGTGAGCCTGCTGCTGAAGATGCGAGGCTCGCTGGTGGTATCGTCTACATATACCGAGCCACCCAATTCGCTCATTACATTTACATGGCGGTCTCTCATATCGGCTGTGGCGGCAGCCCTGCCACGAAAGTGGTCGAGATACAGATACTCGCAGTAACTGGCAAACCCTTCGTTCATTACAATGTCGCTCCATGTGGCACAGGTTACATTGTCGCCAAACCATTGGTGGCCCAATTCGTGTGCTATCAGCCAGCTCTGGAAGAAGCCCATAGTACTCATGGTCTGGTGTTCCATACCGCCGCTCAGCGCGCCCATAGCATGGCCATATTTCTCTTTCCAGAAGGGATAACGGCCAAACAAACTACTGAAGAAGTTGATTTGCTCGTCGGTGCTGTCAATTATATTTTTGAAGTTGGGTAGTGTAGCCGGGTTGTCGTAAATGTAATTCTGAACAAGCATAGAGTCGGGACTGCCATCGAACCGCATGTAATACGAATAGTCGACATACTTGCCTACAGCGGCCGAAATGAGGTAATAATCTATGGGGTATCGCTCCTTCCATTCGTAGCGTACACGGCCGGGTGCTACCGGTGTTACCGCCTGCAACAGGCCATTGCTGCCGGCCTTCAGCGAGTCATCAACGGTTATCCAGATGTCGGCAGAGTCAATTTTGTCTTTCAGAGATTGCTTGCAAGGCCACCACTCCTTGGCACGATAAGACTCGCTGAGGGTAAACGTAGCCCAGTTGCCCCAGCTTGGCGAGCGCAACGAATTGATGCCCTTTGCAGACGAGTTGGTACCAGAGATGGGTGTGCCATGGTAAAATACCTGAGCGGTAAACATAGTACCCATAGCCAATGGGCTGGCCAATGCCACAGTATGTGCATCGCCGCTGGTGGTATAGGGGCGTAGTACACCGTCTATCAATACCGAGTCTATGACAAGGGGAGCTTCCAGCTCGAATACATAACTACCGAGCGAAGGCACCACCACACGGGCCACAGTGGTGACACTACCACCCAATGTGGTGGTGACGTTGGACATACTGATGTCCAACTTCACGTACTTCATGTCGTATTTGTCTTCCTCGGTGCTTTCTACCGTGGGTTTGGCTGCCATGCCCTGTTGTTGGTGCCAGTGGCTTTTTGCGGCATGGCAATGCCAGTCTTTCCGCTGCACCTGGGCATGAGTACTGCCCGCCATAGCACACACTGTCAGTGCCGTAGTTATTACCTGCTTCATCTATATTGTAACTATTTCAGCCTTAAAACTACGGTATTTTGCTGTATGGCCCTGTCTGCCAGCCTCTTATTACACATAACCGCCTTGCTGCATATAGCCCCGATGCCCTATTCAGTATGTTTTGTAATGTGCTGTAGCGGTGCCACACAGGTCAACTTTTTACCGGCATTAACTATTAACCGTTTAACTTTACTGCATTCAAAAAAACAAACGCAATTTCATAATATATGTCACTGACAAAACTGGAAAACTATGCGCAGGGCCAATGGATGCCCGGTAGCAGAGATGGCGAAACCTTGCACAATGCGGTAACTGGTGAGGCGATATATTCCGCCAGTAGCGATGGGTTGGATTTTGGTGCTATGATGCATTATGCACGTACCGTAGGCGGGCCGGCACTTCGTAAACTTACTTTTCAGGAGCGTGGCCGCATGCTGAAAGCACTGGCTATGTACCTGCTGGAGCGTAAGGAGTATTTCTACACCATAAGTGCCTGCACCGGTGCTACCCGTGCCGACTCGTGGGTGGATATAGAGGGCGGTATAGGCAACCTGTTTACGTATGCCAGTTTGCGCCGCCAGTTTCCGGATGAGCGTTTTTATGTTGATGGCGATGCTGCCAAACTGTCTAAGAACAACACCTTTATAGGCCACCACATAATGGTGCCACGCGAGGGTGTGGCCATACACATTAATGCATTCAACTTTCCAGTATGGGGCATGCTGGAAAAAATAGCGGTGAACCTGCTGGCTGGTGTACCCGCCATAGTGAAGCCGGCAACACTTACGTCTTACCTGACGGAGGTAGTGTTCCGCGAGATCATTAAATCGGGCATATTCCCGGCGGGCTCTTTGCAGTTGATATGTGGCTCGGCCAGAGGTATACTGGACCATATAGAGACGCAGGATGTAGTAACATTCACCGGCTCGGCCACTACGGGCCGTATGCTAAAATCGCACCCACGCATACTGTCTGAGGCGGTCCCCTTCAATATGGAGGCCGATTCGCTGAACTGCTGCATACTGGGCGAAGATGTGCATCCGGGCATGCCCGAGTTCGATATATTCATCAAAGAGGTGGTGCGCGAAATAACTACCAAGGCGGGCCAAAAGTGTACGGCTATACGCCGCATCATAGTGCCTGCCGACCGTGTGGAAGATGTGCAGATAGCACTGGGTAAACGCCTGCAAACTACCGTAGTGGGCGACCCATCTATAAAAGAGGTGCGCATGGGCCCTCTTGCCGGCATCAGTCAGCGGAATGAGGTACGTGAGAAAGTGCAACAACTTTCTAAAACGCAGAGTATAGTAATAGGTAACCTGGACAACTTTGAGGTGCTGGGGGCAGACAAAGAAAAAGGTGCCTTCCTGCCGCCGCTTATCTTCCTGAATACCGATCCGTTTACGCATACCGACTGTCATAATATAGAAGCGTTTGGCCCGGTATCTACCATTATACCGTACAACACTACCGACGATGCCATTACCCTTGCGCGTATGGGCATGGGGTCGCTGGTATGCTCGGTAGTAACGGCCAATGACGATATAGCCAAAGAAATAGTGTTGGGTGCGGCCAGTATGCACGGCCGTATACTGGTGCTGAATGCCGACTGCGCCAAGGAAAGCACCGGTCATGGCTCGCCAATGCCCCTGCTGGTACATGGTGGCCCCGGCCGCGCCGGTGGAGGTGAAGAAATGGGCGGCAAACGTGGTGTAATGCACTACCTGCAACGCACAGCCATACAGGGCTCGCCTACCACCATTACCCGCATTACCAATGTTTACCAACAGGGTGGCAAGCAGCACGAAACCGATGTACATCCGTTCAAGAAACATTTTGAAGACCTGCAAATAGGCGAAACGCTGGTAACGGCAAAACATACGGTGAGCGAAACCGACATTACCAACTTTGCCAATGTGAGCGGTGATAACTTCTATGCCCACATGGATGCTACATCGCTGGAAGGAACCATTTTTACAGGCCGTGTGGCGCATGGCTACTTTGTGCTGTCTAAAGCAGCTGGGCTGTTTGTAGATGCCAAAAAGGGCCCGGTATTGCTAAACTACGGTATAGATGAGGCACGTTTTACCAAGCCTGTGTACCCCGGAATGACTATAGGCGTGCGCCTGACGGTGAAAGAAAAAACGGCACAGGAAAAGAAAACACCGGAAGACATAGCCAAGGGTATAGTAAAATGGCTTGTAGATGTGTATGACGAAACGGGTGAAACTGTGGCCATTGCTACCATACTGACGATGGTAAAAATGAGGAATCAGGAGTAATAAGCCTCTTGCTACTACATAAGTAAGCGAGCCATTGCCCTACGGTGGTGGCTCGTTTTTTATTGCGGAATGTATATGAGATGTATAACTATCAATTCTGTACCTGCCTGGAATGGCCGTGCAGCATGATGGCCGCACACAATACGGCAGACAGCATGGTAAGACTGATGTAATAGTACACAAACGTATAAGGGCTGGACATAAAAAACACCAGAATAAATGCATAGAGCATACCCAAGCCGAGGTGGGTATAGTGCATTTTGTCTTTCCAGCGAGTTTGCAACCATATGCCCAGTACCAATAATGCCAGCATCAGCACGGCCTGTATCATACGGGCTTTGGTGAGGCGTTCCTCTATACTGCCGGGCAAGTAGGCGCGCTCGTAGTAGGCAAAATTGAGCCCTTTTTCGTATACCAATTTGGCATCGGGGTCGCCCATGCCTTCCCAAAAGGCTATGTAGCAGTGGTTGTGGTACTTGACCCCATCGGCCAGTATAGATGGGTTGCGTGCATAAAACGGCAGTACATATAGCACCAACATAGCCAATACCACTGTACCTATGGCTATGAGGGCATGCCGGCGCACCCCACCGCGCCACATGAGTATGGCCATAAGCGGCAACCAGAATAGTAAGGTATAGCGCGACAGCAGGCAGGCTATAATGCCAGCTACTATCCAGAACAGGCTGCCGTAGTACAAGCCCAATGCCAACAGGAGATAATAGGCGGCTACTATTACCTCGAAAGACACAGACATGTCGTTATGCACCAATAAGAGATATAAAAGGGAGCCCAAGGCCGGCAGGCAAATTGCCAATACACGAAGTACAAACCGATTGTTGCTCCACGTTTTGTACCCCCAAACCCCGGAAGCCAGTGCCATAAAAATTACGCCCACCCAGCGAACATCGGTATGCAACCAGTAGCCAATGCCTACCGGCAACCAGTGCAGTGGCATGTATACCGGAAACGGATGCCAGCTAAACTGCTCTAAAGGAAAGTAGGGCTGCAAACCCTTGCTATTGCGCTGGTAGAGTGCCTCCAGCTGGGGAATCACATCGGACGCTATGGATGGGTCTGGGAACAGGTTAAAGACATAGTTGAAAATGGGGTACAGCAATACAATGCTACCCACACCTATAAGTGCTCCTACCATGCGGCTACCTAACCCTGCAGCCGACGTAGCCAATGTAACATGGGCGTTGCCATATAGGGTATGCAGGTATAAGACCAACAACAATACCGAAACTACAAGCAAAACAAATGGGCTGGCATACATGCCCAACAACGATGCCCCCAACAATATGAGGCAAGACTGCAAGGCAAATAAAACAAGGGCTAAAAATACCTTCATACTACAGGCAGTGTGTGAGCGTTTTGTGTGGGCTAAAGGTATCAATTTATGTTGATGGGGAATGTACATGACGGTTAGCTATACACTACGTAAGTGTATAGGGGGCAAAACATCAATTTGCCTATCTACTGATAGGTAGATATATTTGCACAAGCAATAGAACATACTGACAACACGCGACACTATAATAACCACGGCTGATGCATACATCAGAGCTCTTGGGTACAATGCCTTTAGTTACAAGGACATTGCCCAAGAGGTGGGTATACGCACGGCATCGGTACATTACTACTTTGCTACCAAAACAGACCTTGGGGTAGCGGTTATAAGGCACCACATGCAGCTATTTGCTGCGGTAAAGGAGAAAATGGCTGCGCAACCACCAGTTGAAAAACTGAACTGGTTGCTGGGCCACTACTGCAACATAAATGCAGAAAACAAGGTGTGTCTTGTAGGGGCACTTGCCACTGCCTTCAATACAGTAGAAGCCCCCATACAGCAGGAATTGAAAATATTTGCCAATGAATTGCTGCAATGGGTTGTGCAATTTCTGGAAGATGGGAAACAACAAGAACAATTTCACTTTACTTTGCCGACACGCACCAAAGCGTTGATGATAATAGGAAATATGCTGGCCATAGTGCAACTGGCCAGACTGACAGACAAAGCGGATGTACAAAGGGTACAGGAAGCAATTATTCATGAACTTACAAAACAACCAATATGAGACGTGTAGTAATTACAGGCATGGGTGCTATAACCCCATTGGGCAACAGTGTGTCGGCATTTTGCGAAGCACTGATGAATGGCGTAAGCGGGGCCGGGCCCATTACCAAATTTGATGCCTCCAAATTCAAGACCCGGTTTGCCTGCGAGGTGCGCAACTTTGATGCCAGCCAATATTTTGACAAAAATGAAGCGCGTAAATACGACCCATTTACACAGTATGCCGTTGCGGCCACCGATGAGGCCATAAAACAGTCTGGTGCCAACTTCGACACGCTGAACCGCGACAGAATAGGTGTAATATGGGGCTCGGGCGATGGTGGGCTGACCACTTTTGAAGAGCAACACCGTGCGTATATAGAAGGCGATGGCACACCCCGATTCAATCCCTTCTTTATACCCAAGCGTATAGTGAACATAGCATCGGGCGTATTATCTATACGGCACGGCCTGCGTGGGGTAACCCACACTACCGCGGCAGCGTGTTCGGCCAGTAATACCGCCATTATTGAAGCATTCAACTATATACGCTGGGGCAAGGCCGATATGATGATAACGGGTGGCTCTGAGGCTTCGGTTACCGAGACATCGGTTGGGGGCTTCAATGCATCGAAGGCGTTGTCTACCAACAATGATGAAGCAGAGGCAGCATCGCGCCCTTTCGACGTGACCCGTGATGGCTTTGTGCTGGGCGAAGGTGCCGGCGCGCTGGTGCTGGAAAGTTATGAACATGCCATGGCTCGCGGGGCCCATATAATAGCCGAAGTAGTGGGCGGTGCGCTGGCTGCCGATGCCTACCATCTGACAGGCACTCATCCGGATGGTGATGGGGCCGTAAGAGGCATGACCCTGGCACTGGAAGAAGCAGGCATAACGCCAGACATGGTAGACCACATCAATGCACATGCTACCTCTACCCCCAATGGCGACATCAGCGAACTGAAGGCGATAGAGCGGGTGTTTGGAGCCAATGCCAATGCCGTTATCAGTGCTACCAAGTCTATGACGGGCCATCTGCTGGGTGGTGCCGGTGCAGTAGAGGCTATAGCCTGTATCTTATCTATAATACACAACATGATACCACCCACCATTAACACCACAGAAGTGGAACCGGAATACGTGGGCAAACTGAACATATCGATAGGGAAAGCAGTGCCGAAACAAGTGACCTATGCCATGAGCAACACATTTGGTTTTGGCGGGCATATAGCCTGCTCGGTGTACAAGAAGTTTGAGGAGTAATGAAATGCAGGAAAGATGTAAAAAAGGGGAGGTCAACAACGATGTTGGCCTCCCCTTTTTCAATGAACCCACGTAACGTTTATAACTTTTCGAATTTCACAGCCTTTACGCCGCCATCGCCTTTTACTACTACATAGTAGATGCCGGGAACCAGCATATGGGTTGCCACATCGGTACCGCCAACCATGGCGGGCTGTGTTGCTACAACCTGCCCGGTAGCATTGTAGATGGTAACAGTACCTGTTGTGATGCCCTGGGCCGCTACGTGCAGCATATTCTGTACAGGATTGGGATAGACGGTAACCCCTACCAAAGCCGGCTGTTTGTTTACAGATACCGGCACAGGTATTTTACTGTACACAGTATTGGTCATTACTACGGGGTTGGCATCGAAATAGATGCCTACACGGTTGGCTATCGTAGTACCCAATGGCAAGGTACTCTTTGCATTTACCTGAAACAATACCATACCACGGCAAATCTCTTTGGTATGGTGGGTGGTGTCTGGCAGCAGAATGTTGGGGAAGTCAAACTTCAGCACATGCCCGGCACCATAAGGCATTGACGAAAGTGAATACTGGTGCGTACTGGCACCGGGCGTGATGGTGGTATAGTCGAGATGAGCCGAAAGCGTATCCATAATGTGTATGTTATAGGCGGTGTCGCTGCCGGTATTCTCAAACTCCAGCATATACTCTAACCGGGCACCGGCTACAATGTTGCCAGTGGGTGTAACCGACTTTTGGTTGGGGTCGTAGGACGCACGAACAGTATCGCAGCGTACTACAACATTGTTTATGGGGTTAGCATCGCCGGTAGTGGGCATTACTGAATAACGGGTGTTGACGGTATCGCCCATTGTAAGTGGCAGAACCGGCGATAACTGTATGGTAAAATCTTTTGGTGCGGTAGAAGATATGGTGCCAGCATCGAATACGAGTGTGGTACCGGTTACGGTATGGCTTACTGGCGGATAGATAGAAGTAAAGCCAAACTTGGGACTATACTCGAACTTTACAGTTGCGGCTGTACCTGTACAAGAAGCATTATATACCGCAATGTTGGCTCTGTTGCCAAATGCACCGGCTGCGGCTGGCCTGAAATTGGCCGAAATACCCAAATCGAAACCTGATGAAGCACCGCACTGCAACAACCAGTACTTGTAGGTATGCGATGCTGCCGGGAACATGGGTATTGTGTCTAAAATGACAGCAGTACCAGCACAGGTGGTCATACCGGTTGGGGGCACCACTGCGGTAAACTTGTAAATGGTACCGGGAGGGCCATATGCCTTGTAGTTGTAAGAACAATAGGCTGTGATGGTATCTATCGGAACACCGGAAGAGTCTACCCGAATGAGGCCGGGAGCCACAATGCCGTGGTCGGCCCCATCGAGAATGCAATTGCTATTGAGGTCTGCCCAGGCTTCGAGCCAAATGTGGCTACAAGTACGAAACTCGTGCGTGTAGGTCAAAGAGTCGAAACGGGTAAAGTTGTTTTTTAGCACATGCTTTATGGTGTAGGTGCCGCTTGTACCCCAACCATGCCCCAACCATACGGTGGCACCAGAGCCCGAACAAAAAACTGAAATAGAATCCATGGTACCATCGCCATAATAGGTAAACAATTTGAGACCGGAAATACAACCGGAGACATTGACGATACCAGATGAAGATGTACAGGTGGTGTCTACGAAAAAACTGGCAGATGAAAGGGTTTGTGCCTTGCTGTTATTGAAACCGAGCATCATCAGCAAGAGACACCCAACGAAGTAAATGGTCTTTTTCATATGGAATGATTTTGGTGAAAGGAAAAGAATACCCCCATAAAGACCAGTAGTATTTGAAAATGGTTAGCCCTATAAAAAAAAATATCTTGTACTGTTAATATCTTAACAGAATTGACCTTTGCAAAAGACAGCAACAGCCTGATAGCTGCTGTTGCTGCGAAAAAGAGATGCAGGCAACAGCACCCGCACAGAAACATGCAAATTTTTACATAAACAAGAGATAACTGCTACCGGGTGAAAAAACGTGCTACTACTGCATTACAGTAAGAGACCGCAATGATATGGGCACCTGCGGCACCAACACAGGCAAAGAACCACCCAAGATATGTTCTGTAGCCTTTTGTTGGGCAGCTTGCGTGCTACGCCTGCGCCGCCATGCGGTGCGGCTGGCATCGGTACTGTTGTTGCGTTTTTTATACATGTTGGTTGGTTGTGTTACCTATCTTTTGTGTGGCTTCCATTATGGCACGGGCCGATGCAGAGAGGTATGTATCGCCATCTTTCACTATAGACAACTGCCCGGTATGCGTATCTATTTGCAACCGGCATTTCCAGCCGCTTGTGCCTGCACCGCCCTCAACCAATGTGATATGCACGCCAGATATATGTGCATGCAACCGTTGCATGGCATTAAAAAAGGCCTCTAAATTGTTGATATGCCAACCGGGCACCACCCCCTGCAGTTCATTCACCACTACCATCATTACCACTGCTTTGCAGCAAAGGTGCCAAGAGCAGGCCTATAACTCATTGACTGCTATCAATATGCGACCTGATACATATCAGTTGAAGCGAGCCCATGCCAGCCGTAGGGTAACGAACTCGCCCCGCTTGTAGCGTATTACCGATGCGTAGGTACGGCGTTTGTCATCAAAGTCGGCACCTTCAATAAAAGAACTTTTATACTCGCGTGGCAGGGGATCGCCATACAGGTACTTTTTAGTAACATTATTTTTCTTGTCTATGCGGTATACACAGGCATTAGACATGGCCGAAACAAACATGGTATCGAGCGACTTATCGAGCCCTTCCCTGATATTTTCGTTGCAATCGTTGTAAATAACGTACAAATCTCCCCCCACTGCATAACTATTGGCCGACACAAACTGACGCTCGTATACCTGCTGTGGCATATCGTTGAACATAGCTTGTTGTTGCCAGCGTTTAGCGAGATCGGCAGGGTGGTAGAACTGACGATAACTCTTGTAATACTGCGATTTTGGCAATACAGTACCCCACAACTCATTGCCTTCATCGTTCAGACGGGTAACACACAGATTGCCGAGATATGACTCGTGTACCCGCATTCTGGCGGCACTCTCTGTAGACATATTCCTGTCATACGATTCAGACACGACAGTAGTAAGGCCATGACTATTGGTAAACATTTTTAGCGGCAGCCCCCTGAAGGCATCATTGGTATCGGTACGTGCCAGCACTTCGGCATTGCCTTGTTTGTTGGTCACCCAGTTGTAGGTACCATCAAGGTTGGCAGGATCGAAGGCAAAAAACAAACTGGCATAGTCGGCAGTGGGGCGCATATCTATACCATATCGCAAAAAGCCCTCACGAAAGCTCTCCATCAGCAGGTTGATGCTGTGGGCAAAGCGATTGGTAGTGAAGTGTGTATAGTAGGGAATGATGTCTGTAGACAGGTCTATATTGCGCTGCAGGGGTTTGGAACTATCTTCGGCTATGTAGAACACCCGAAGGTTGTGCTGATAGACCGGATTGGTTACAGAAATAGCATTGGCACGGGTACCATTCATAAGCAATGTAGACAAAGACAATGCCACACACACCCCTTCCGGAGCCGACTCTGCCCCTACCACCGACATGAAGTCATACTTGTCCCGATCGAAATCGAGTGGTACATCGCGGTATATTTCGTGTTTATCGTTGTAGTAAGAAACGTGTAGGCGGCATTGTTTGAACTGCATTACCTCCTGACTGTACAAAATCTTATACCCCTCTTCGCCCTTGTAACGCATCACAAAAAACTGGCTGGGCTTGGCCAGGCTCTTCGACTTACCTACTATTCTTTCCTCTACCAGCTTGCCTGTACGGCTGTTGAAGCGTAGCATGATCAACGAATTGCGGCTGGCATTCTGCTGTTCTATAAACAAAACGGCCTCGCCTGCTATCTCATAAATTCCTTTGAAAACAGATGTATTGGTAGCGAACAAATCGAGCTCGCGGCACGATTGGGTATTGCTGGCTATACGTTTATGGGTGCTGTCGAAAACGAACACCCTTATGGGCTTGGTGACCTCGAAATGGAAAAGCATGGTATTTCCATTCTGCATACACAGCACCCTATTGATACCTACCTCATCGAGCCCGAGGGAAGTACTCAGTTCATAGTCTTGCTGCGCAAATGCACTGGTTGCCACACACCAGAATAAAAGAAGAGAGGCGAAGAGACGGGTCATATGTAAATTTTGAAGGAAGGTACTACAATTGTACAAAATAGCCCACCATATGCCTCTACACAACAACAAAGGGGCACCTTATGGCACCCCTTTTTCAGTATTATAATTATTGCAACAATTATTTGTTCATGGTAGCCAAAAACTCTTCGTTGCTATAAGTGCCGCGCATCTGCTTCAGCAGGAAGTGCATGGCCTCGTCGGTATTCATATCGGCAATATGGTTGCGCAACAGCCACATTTTGTTCTGTATGTCTTTTTCCAGCAGCAGGTCGTCGCGGCGGGTAGATGATGAAGTAATGTCTATGGCAGGGAATATGCGCTTGTTGGCCAGTTTTCTGTCCAGTTGCAGTTCCATGTTACCCGTACCCTTGAATTCTTCAAATATCACCTCGTCCATTTTGGAGCCTGTGTCTATAAGTGCCGTAGCCAGTATGGTGAGTGAACCACCATTTTCTATTTTACGAGCGGCACCAAAGAACTGTTTGGGCTTTTGCATAGCGTTGGCTTCCACACCACCACTCAGTACCTTGCCACTGGCAGGGGCTACGGTATTGTGGGCGCGCGCCAGGCGGGTTATGGAATCGAGTAGTATCACCACATCGTGGCCTACTTCTACCAATCTTTTGGCTTTCTGCAGGGCAATGGTAGATACTTTTACGTGTTTGTCGGCGGGTTCATCGAATGTGGATGCAATTACCTCGGCCCGTACACTACGCTGCATATCGGTTACCTCCTCGGGGCGTTCGTCTACCAGCACTATCATCAGGTACACCTCGGGGTGGTTGGCAGCTATAGCGTTGGCCACTTCCTTCAGCAACATGGTTTTACCGGTCTTGGGCTGTGCTACTATCAGGCCACGCTGACCTTTACCTATGGGGGTAAAGAGATCCATGATGCGGGTACTGTAGTTGTTGCCGGTAGTAGTGAGGTTCAGCTTCTCGTATGGGAAAAGCGGGGTAAGATAATCGAAAGGTACGCGATCGCGTATTTCATCGGGCAGTTTGCCGTTTATGGTTTCCACCTTCAGCAGGGCAAAGTATTTTTCGCCTTCCTTGGGTGGGCGCACGGTACCTTTTACGGTATCGCCGGTCTTAAGGCCAAAAAGTTTTATTTGTGAAGGAGATACGTAAATATCATCGGGAGAACTAAGGTAATTATAATCGCTGCTGCGCAGGAAGCCGTAGCCATCGGGCATCATTTCCAAAACACCTTCGCTGGCTACTATGCCTTCAAATTCCAGATTGAAATTGCTTTGGTGCTGCGGGCGGTGCCTATTGAACTGTTGCTGCTGCTGTTGTGGTCTTTCGGCACGGGGCGTTTCGGTCTCGGGTGCCTGTTGCGGTTGCTGTTGCTGCACATCTGGCGTTTCGGTCTCGGGCATTGTAATGCCAGAGTTCTCGGTAGCAGCTGCTGCTTCGTTGGTAGTATTTTCTACCGGGGCCACCGGGG
>JAGKWS010000048.1 GCA_021151685.1 Chitinophagaceae bacterium | reverse complement strand
ATAACGGTCTTGCCGTTCAGGTTTTCATCCAACGCAAACACAAAATCCAACGGACTTTTTTTGTTGATGGCTATTGTAAGCGATTTTATCTTCAACGGGCTTATTTTCTTCAGCATAGCTACAAGGTTTGCAGCCACTACAGCCCCCGTATTTTCTATGCCTATCACTACTATTTCTTGTTCTTCACTGTTACGCTCCCATATTTCAAACGCCATGCGGCGCAGTTTGAATTCGATGCGTTCCTGATCGAGAATGAGTATTCTTTTCTTATTCATGCGCACAATTAGTTTGATCTGATAGCTACAACCGGGTTGAGTTTTGAGGCTGACATTGCCGGTATGATACCTGCCAAAACCCCTACGAAAATAGATACAAAAATGCCTGTAAAGAAATTGGTTACAGACAATACAATTTCAAAGTCGAAGATGTAGGTAACAGAAATACTTACCAATAAAACAATCAATATACCTGCCAACCCGCCAATTAAAGACAATACCACAGCTTCCAGCAAAAACTCTAACAATACAGAACTTCGCCGGGCACCTATTGCTTTTTTTAATCCTATGATACGTGTGCGTTCTTTCACCGTCACAAACATAATGTTGGCAATACCAAATGCGCCTACCAGCAAAGACAGTATACTGATGGCCAATCCCGCCAAATCTATTCCCAAAAACACTGCATTCAACCGTTCGGAAACCTGACTTAGCTGATTGATGGCAAAATCATTCGGCTGTCCGGGTCTTACTTTGCGCATACGACGCAATACACCCTCCACCTCATACTTTACTTCATCAATATCTTTCCCCTTTGCCGTCATTACTGCCAATACCGGGTCGTAGCTAAGAGACTTTACATCCAGCAGGCCTGTAGCCGCGTTGTAGGGGAAAACTACAGAATTATCATAATCGAAACCGGCCATATTTTCTCCGGCCTTTTTCATAACCCCCACAATATTGAACTTGCGACCAAGAAATGTTACCGACTTACCTAAAGGATCTACATTGCCGGGAAACAAATTTCTGAAGACTGTATAACCCAAAACCACCGAATTATTACCACCGTCCAACTCCGATGAGCTGAGATATCTTCCGAATTGAATATCAATGTTCTGTACCTTATCGAAATAATTGAGAACCGCATATCCCGCAATACTGCTCAATTCCATATCTTGATGTTTGAGCGTTAGCCTGCGGGTGGTAAGGCATAGCGTAACGGCAGTAGCATCGGGCACATTGGCTTCTATGGCCCTCACCTCTGCTGGGGTCATACCGGGTCTCCGCCAGTATTCCCACCACTTATATTCGGTACCGTCGTCCATCCACGGCCACCTGCCTATATATAGCACGTTGCTGCCAAGTGTAGCCATGTCCTTTTGTATGTTGCTCTTCAAACTATCTAATACTGTACGTACAGATACTATACAAAAAATACCAATGGTGATACCCAGCAAAGAAAGGAATGTACGCAACTTATTGGCCCTCAACTCATGAAGTGCCTGTACAATACTTGTTCCGGTAATTTGCCGCAAGTGGTTCATTACACAACAAAAGTAACGGTAAATCTCGTGGTCGGGCAATAAATTTGCAGCAAATAAACAGCTCCATCATTTGACCTTTCTTTCGGCACTATTTACAAAAAATGAGGCCTTGCGCTATACAGGCTTCCGAAATTATCTTCTTGTAAGATTTTCCATTATCATGGCTTTGAACATGCAGGCCGCCATTGTAAGTTATTACGTATATCAAATAACACACGACAAACTGGCACTGGGCATGATAGGACTTTGGGAAGTAATACCAGCTATTGGATTTTCTATGTTTTCGGGCCATTTTGTAGACCTGCGCGAAAAAAAAGGACTCATGATACGGTGTTTTTTGGCCTACATCCTTTTATCCTTGTTTTTCACGGTAGTAACATGGCATCATTTCAATAATGCAATGAGCACAAGAGCTATTGTGTGGCTCATATATGCAGGCATATTTGTAGGCGGTGCGTTAAGGGCATTTCTCAGTCCCACGTCTTTTGCCCTCATGGGTTTACTCATACCACGAAACTTGTACCCCAAAGCCACTACATGGAGTAGCGCATCATGGCAGGCAGGTGCTGTAATAGGGCCATTATTTGCAGGTATTATGATAGCCGCTACAGGGTTTACAAACAGCCTGATTGCGGCTGGCTTCGTAGAAATCATAGGTTTTGTAGCTCTATTACGCATACCCAGGCAGCCCTTTGTAGCAGCAAAACGCGAACCTGTGTTAAAAAGTCTTGGAGAGGGTTTGCGATTTGTATTCAATACTCAAATAGTGTTGGCGGCACTGTCGTTAGATATGTTTGCCGTGCTGTTTGGCGGGGCAGTTGCTTTACTACCTGTTTTTGCCGATGATATATTGAAGACCGGAGAAATAGGATACGGATGGCTGCGTGCCGCCCCAGGCATAGGTTCTGTAGTGGTATTGCTATTGCTGTCATTCTTCCCGCTGAAGCATAAACCGGGAATAAAGCTACTGATAGGCATTGCAGGTTTTGGTGTTACCACTATCGTTTTTGGTCTCAGTGGCTATTTCAACAATAATTTACTGTTTGTTGCCGGCGGATTGCATGTGTCGGTTGCATTCCTCATCGCATTCGGCATGTTGTTGGCAGGTGGCATGTTCGATGCAGTGAGCGTAGTAATACGTGGCACCATATTGCAAGTATACACTCCAGATAGCATGCGTGGTAGGGTAGGGGCTGTAAATACCATGTTCATCAGCTCATCGAACGAGTTGGGGGCCATGGAAAGCGGTGTAACCGCCAAAATAATGGGTGCCGTACCTGCTGTAGTATTTGGTGGTGCCATGACGCTGATGGTAGTACTGGTCACTTGGTTCAAAGCACCGTCTTTGCGTACCCTAACACTACAAAGCGATACAGACAAAAATTAAGTCTGTTTGATTGCAACCCCCAAGAACCATAAAAGACAACGTTTTAAAACTTAGAATGGCACTTGGGTATTAACGTTACCTAACAATACCTCATCACTACAATTGATTTCTGAATTCCTTCATTATCTTTACAAACAAAATTGTTGTTATGAATAAGCTGCTACCAGTGTTATTAGGTGTGATCGTTATTTCAAGCTGTAGCAGATGGCGGCAAAGAGAATGGCCAGATCCCAAAGTTGTATTACCAAGCAACACATGGGAATTCTATGAACACTTATACGTCCATTACACCGAGCCGGGTAGAGACTGTCGGTTGCCGCAATATTTGGTGTATCGCGAGGATGGCACAGGTTTCTTCACATACCCCAACTCTTGCGACTCTCCGAAAGTAGATAGCATAAAATTCACATGGTCTTACAATGCTAAAACATACCGACTGTCTTACAAATTTCAGAATGGGCCGTATATTGGTTTGATGATGGCAGAATCTCAGGTAGCCGCAGATTACGATCGGGTAATACTTACGTGTCGTACACCGGAATTTTCTTTTCACACAGCTACCCACTATTTGATAGATGGTAATTTCCGCCCAGTTACTACGCCATAGCTTATGGCACCATTATTGCGATATTCAATTACAAAATGTGCTATAAAACTGTATATTTGACTAAATGATGAATATGAAATTTACTTTTCCCATACTCACAGCTATATTCCTTTCTTGCGGTGCCCAGGCACAGGTGCAAAAAATCAATACTATTGCAGGAACCGGTGTTGGCGGTTTTAGTGGCGATGGTGGTGTGTCAACCGCAGGTGTATTGCACAACCCGCAAGATGTGAAGTTGGATGCACTCGGCAACGTGTACATCATGGATTACACCAACTTTAGAATACGAAAAATAAATACCGCCGGCAACATAATTACAGTAGCTGGTAACGGTGTTATAGGCAACACAGGCGATGGCTCTATCAGTACATCGGCCAGTATGTGGCCTACAGGTATTGCTATAGACCGCAACAACCTGCTGTACATTGCCGACGGCCACTCGGGGGTTATCAGAAAAGTAAATTCATCCGGCATCATTTCAAGAGTTGCTGGCATTGGCGCATTTGGTAATGCTGGTAATGGTGGCCCGGCTACACTTGCATCGGTTGGCTTGGTACAAGGAATAGCGTTCGACACGGCTAACAACCTCTATGTGGCCGATGCTATGTACCATGTAATACGTAAAATAAGCGCATCTGGCATTATTACCCGGTTTGCCGGTACCGATACTGCCGGTTATACCGGCGATGGTGGCTCTGCCACTACTGCACGTATAGATTCTCCATTTGCTATAGTAGCCGACAGAGAAGGCAATGTATACTTTTCGGACATGATGTATCATGTGGTACGCATGGTAAATACTGCAGGTGTCATTTCAACCTATGCTGGCACTGGTACTGCTGGTAATACTGGCGATGGCGGTATGGCCGTATCTGCACAACTGAATCGTCCGGCAGGTTTGGCAGTTGATACTGCTGGCAACCTGTTTATAGCCGATGCCGATAATAATGTTATCAGAAAAATTGAAAAAGCCACAGGCATCATTAGCCGTGTGGTGGGCAACGGTACTCCCGGTTTTGGTGGCGACCTTGGTTATGTAAATGGTTGCAACCTGCACACCCCATTTGGCGTGGCTGTTGCTACCAACGGCGATATCTACATTGCCGATGCCAATAATCAGCGTGTTCGTAAAACTTATGCTACTGTAGGTGTAACAGATACTAAGATAACAAATATCGAGTTGTACCCTAACCCAACCAATGGTACTTTTATTGTTACAGGTGCCAGCAATGGCAATACTGTAATAGTATACGACTACATGGGCCGTCAGGTAGCTAACTCTGTTGTGTCGGCCGATAAGGCGCAGCTTGATTTGACCCACCTACCCGGTTCTGTATATGTGGTACGAGTCATAGATGCAGCAGGCAACACCACTGCATTTGCACGTTTGGTAAAAGAATAGGAATATCTCGTTCAGATAAGTAACAGAAATGTCCGGCGTTCTTTACCGCCGGACATTTCTGTTATAAAAGTTGCCTGCTGCACACTGTACTACAATAATTACTTTTGCAGCGTTTTCAATAAAATAAATAACGAATAAGCATTATAAAATGGAAATAAGTAAAAACTTTCAGCATAACGAGGCAGAACAAAAATGGTATGCTCATTGGAAAAAAGCCGGCTACTTCACCAGCACGCCCGATGATCGTCCTGCCTATACTATAACCATGCCCCCACCCAACGTAACCGGGGTGCTGCACATGGGCCATGCACTCAATAATAGCGTACAAGACATATTGATACGCAGGGCAAAAATGACCGGATTCAACACTCTTTGGGTTCCCGGTACAGACCACGCATCCATTGCCACAGAAGCAAAGGTGGTAGCTATGCTGCGCGAAAAAGGGATAGATAAAAAGACCCTGTCGCGCGATGAATTTCTGAAATATGCGTGGGAATGGAAGGAGAAATATGGTGGTATTATACTGAAACAACTGGAAAAAATGGGCTGTTCCCTCGATTGGGACAGAACTGCCTTTACCATGGATGAGGGCTACTATGCAGCGGTAATGCGTGTATTTGTGGAGCTGCACGAAAAAGGATTGGTATACCGGGGGGTAAAAATGATAAACTGGGACCCCAAGGCCAAAACAGCTCTGAGTGATGAAGAGGTGAACTACAAACAAACCAATTCTAAACTCTACTATGTACGCTACAAAATAGATAGCGATACTGATGAGTACATCACTATTGCAACAGTACGCCCCGAAACCATACTGGGCGATACGGCCGTATGCGTACACCCCGATGATGAGCGTTATGCACATTTAGCAGGTAAATACTGTTTTGTACCACTCATCAACCGTAGAATACCCATCATTTTCGACGACTACATTGATAAAGAGTTTGGTACAGGTGCGCTCAAGGTAACTCCGGCACACGATATTAACGACTACAATCTGGGGCTTAAACACAACTTGGAGGTAATAGACACCCTGAATGATGATGGCACCATGAGCGAGGCAGCACAGCTATACGTAGGGCAAGACAGGTTTGCTGTACGCAAAGCAATAGTAAAAGATCTTGATGCGGCCGGCAACATGGTAAAAGAAGAAGAATATAGCAATCAGGTAGGCTACAGCGAGCGTACCGATGTAGTGATAGAACCAAGGCTGAGCATGCAATGGTGGTGTAAAATGAGCGACCTTGCACTACCAGCACTCGATGCTGTAATGAATGATGAAATATCTTTTCACCCCGCCAAGTTCAAAAACACATACCGCCACTGGATGGCCAACATCAAGGATTGGTGCATTAGTCGCCAACTGTGGTGGGGCCAGCGCATACCCGCATGGTACGACAAAGAAGGAACCGTATATGTAGCCACTACTGCCGATGGTGCACACGACAAATACCGTGCTGCCAAGCCAGATTTGGCTGCCCAACACCCCGTACTGAGGCAGGACGAAGATGTATTGGATACATGGTTCAGCAGTTGGTTATGGCCTATGGAGGTGTTCGACTGGAATAAGAATCCCGGCAATGCCAACCTTGCCTATTACTACCCAACCAGTACATTGGTTACAGCTCCGGAAATCATTTTCTTTTGGGTAGCTCGTATGGTGATGGCCGGTTACGAGTTTTTGGGACAAAAACCATTCGACAAAGTATATTTTACTGGCATAGTACGCGACAAACAAGGGCGTAAAATGAGTAAGCAACTGGGTAACTCGCCCGATTTGTTGCAACTTATTGAAGACCATGGTGCCGATGCTGTGCGTTTCAGCGTTATGATATCATCGCCTGCCGGTAACGACTTATTGTTCGATGAAAGCCAACTGGAACAAGGAAGCTTCTTCTGTAACAAAATGTGGAATGCCCTGAAACTGATAAAGGGTTGGGAAAGCCGAGTGGGCGAGGTAGATGATACCAATATCCTTTTTGCTATAGAATGGATGGAGGCCCGCATGGCAGCAACTGCTGCCGAGGTAGAGGAACTGATGAAGGATTTCAGACTGAGCGAAGGCTTGAAGACCATATACTCACTTATCTGGAACGATTTCTGTTCGTGGTATCTGGAGTGGGTGAAGCCCGGTATGGAACAACCCGTATCTCAGCATGTATACAACAAAACGGTGTCTATATTCGAACAATTGATGCAGTTGCTACACCCTTACATGCCATTCATAACCGAAGAAATCTACCACCTTTTGCGCGAAAGGACAGACGGAGACGACATTATTGTGAAGCAATTACAGCCCTATGCAGCGGCCGATACCCAAACATTGAACGATGGGCAAATGCTGCAAGAACTGATAACTGCCGTTCGCGACTGTCGCAATAAGAGCAAACTGAAGCCGAAAGAAACAATAAAACTGGCTATACTCACTGGCAACCAGCATTTTTATAACCGTGTATTATATATACTAAGTCGTCAGGTGAATGCGGAACTAATAGGTTTCACAACAGAATCTATTGCGGGTGCTATATCTCTGGTGGTACAAACCGATAAATTGTTTGTAACCGCCGAAGCGGGTGGCATAGATACTAACGAGCAAAAAGAGCAAATGCTGAAAGACATTGCCTACCTACAAGGTTTTTTAGTTAGCATAGACAAAAAGCTTGGTAATGAGCGGTTTATGGCTAATGCTAAGGCAGAAGTAATTGAAGCTGAAAAGAAAAAACAAAGCGACGCTTTGGCGCGCATAAAAACGTTGGAAGAGAGTATTGCACAATTGGGATAATAACAAATTACAGCGGCATTTTTATAGAATGCCGCTGTAATTTTTCACAATTCGCAAGGTTGAAAATTCGGCTGGCAAACAAAAAAAAATACAGAATAGTAGCGTCAACAATTTTTTATTTTACGCTGTTGAAGTTTTACTTTTGACCCTGAAACTTCATGGCAACCCCGGCCCCGGTCGGATATAATTTTTGAGTTATGATAGACGTTTTGCTCGGCCTGCAGTGGGGCGACGAAGGAAAAGGAAAGATTGTAGATTACCTGGCCGGCCAGTACGAAGTGATAGCCCGTTTTCAGGGAGGTCCCAATGCCGGGCACACCCTGTATATTGGTGGCGACAAAGTAGTATTGCACACGATACCATCAGGTATTTTTCATACCCATTGTCTCAACCTGATAGGCAATGGTGTAGTAATAGACCCGGTGACACTACAGAAAGAAATCGAAAAAATTCTGCCTTTGTGTCCCGATCTGACACAAAGACTGTTTTTGTCGCAAAAAGCACATCTCATACTGCCAACGCACCGTGCACTTGATGCAGCCTCTGAAGCGGCTAAAGGTGCCGATAAGATAGGGTCTACGCTTAAAGGCATTGGCCCTGCGTACATGGATAAAACCGGCAGAAATGGATTGCGGGTTGGCGATATTCTGTCGCCCAACTTCCGCGAAAAATACGATAAACTGACACGCAAGCACCTACAAATGCTGAAACAGTACGACACTGTAGCCATAGACTGGCAACAGTGGGAGCCCGCATTCTTTGAGGCAGTAGAAATGATGCGTACGCTTACCATAGTGAATGCGGAGTACTGGCTGGACGATCTGCTGAAAAAGGGCAAAAAAATACTGGCAGAAGGAGCACAAGGCAGTATGCTTGATGTAGATTTTGGTACATATCCATTCGTTACATCTTCCAACACTATTGCTGCTGGCGTTTGTAGTGGTCTTGGGGTAGCCCCATCGTGGATAGGTGATGTTTATGGCATTACAAAAGCATACTGTACGCGGGTAGGAGGTGGCCCGTTTCCTACCGAGCTGAATGACGAAACCGGCGAAGCCATACGTGCAGCAGGTCATGAATTTGGTGCCACTACCGGCCGCCCGCGCAGGTGTGGTTGGATAGACCTTGTAGCACTGAAATATGCCATTATGCTGAGTGGTGTTACCAAGCTGATAATGACCAAAACAGACGTAATGGATAGCTTCGCACCTATGAAGGCAGCCACGGAATATTTGGTAAATGGCGTTGCTACAAAAGAACTACCATACGATCTTTGCGATGTAGCAGTAACACCGGTATACACAGAGTTTGAAGGATGGAGTAATGCGCCTTTAAGCAACTGCAAAACTTTTGACGAACTTCCGGCAACATTTAAAGACTATTGTTCGTTTATAGAAGAATATTTGGGTACGCGTATCTCGCATATTTCTAACGGAACAGGACGCGATCAATTAATAGTTATTTAGTATTATCATATATTTCAGGGTCTAAAAAAAATTTGGCAATTTCATCAAAGTATCAAAATTTTACGGCATCAAGATAAAGAGCTATGAAATCAACACCAAACAAGAAAGACGCGCCTAAAAAAAGCGCAAAGACAAGTGCGGCTCCTGCATCTAAGAAGACATCTCCGAAGTCGAAAAAAGAAGAATTGGAAGATGACGAAGAAGAAGACGAGATAGAGGAAAAGCCTGCGAAGAAGGCTAAGAAAGCTGCACCGGCAGCTGCTTCGAAAAAGAAAAAAGCAGATGACGATGATGATGACGACGACGATGTGGACGGTGATGACGATGACGACATGGACGACGACGACTTCAACAGCAGCGACGATGACGAGTTTGACATAGAAAAAGAGTTCGAAGAATTCGATTTGCCTAAATCAAAAAGCAAAGCAGCCGGGAAGAAGAAATCTTCTAAGGATGATGATTTTGATGTGGACGATGAATTCAAAGACCTTGGCTTCTTCTCAGACGCTGGCGGTGGGTTTGATGACGATGATGATGATTTCTAAAATTGAATATTCATCAGCTGCCACTATCCCAAACTATCAACAAGGTTGAACAGAAAAATAATAAAATTTTCAATAGACCCCACATACATGGGATCGCTAAAGGCAAGGATACTCAATTGGGGAAACCAATTTGGTGTCCTTGCCTTTTTAGATAGTAATTCTTATCCATCCCGGTACAGTAGTTTTGAATGTATTGCAGGTTTTGGCACAAGCCAACAGCACCATTGCCATACACTGGATGAACTACAGACTATGCATAACAATGGTAAAGATTGGATGTTTGGGCATATTTGTTACGAATACAAAGACCTGTTGGAGCCTAAACTCAACAGCAACAAGCCCATGGTGCATGGCTTCCCGCTGTTGCAGTTTTTTGTACCAGATACTGTATGTTATATTTCCCCCGAGGGCGACACCCTTACAATAGAATCGTATAGCGACCCGTATATTGTATATAATCAAATATTGGCTACGGATACCCAACCACAGTCGGCCATACCATTGGTACAATTCCAACCATCTATATCCAAGGATGCCTATCTGAATGTTATAGAAACACTACAGCGACACATTGCCGAAGGCGATTGCTATGAAATAAACTACTGCACAGGCGCATATGCACATTGTCCTCAACTCGATACAGTAGCTGTTTTCAGCAAATTAAACCAACTGTCACCAGCGCCATTTGCCGCCTACTATAAACTATACAACAAGCACCTGATGTGCGCCAGCCCCGAACGATACTTAAAGAAAACTGGTAATACAGTGTTGTCTCAACCTATAAAAGGCACTGCACGCCGTGGCAATACACCACTACAAGATGCTGAAAACAAAGAAAATCTGCTCGCCGACATCAAAGAGCGAGCAGAAAATATAATGATAACCGACCTTGTACGCAACGATTTGGCGCGCTGCTGCACTACAGGCAGCATACAGGTAAATGAACTCTTTGGCATATATACCTACCCACAAGTACACCAAATGATATCTACTGTGTCGGGCTCTATGACTAACCCCGACAGGTTTACCGATGCTATACATTGCAGCTTTCCCATTGGTAGCATGACCGGTGCCCCCAAACATAAAGTAATGCAACTGACTGAAAAGTATGAAACTATGCGTAGAGAATTATTTTCGGGTTGTGTAGGCTATATATCACCCGATGGCGATTTCGACTTTAATGTGGTTATAAGAAGCCTATACTACAACAATCACAACCATAAATTATCGTGGTGTGCGGGTGGTGCCATTACGTGGGACAGTGTACCCGAGAAGGAATGGGAAGAAATGCGCCTGAAAGCATGGGCTTTGGAGCGCATATTTGCCGGGTAGCATACAGGCACCATAAAAGAATTTGAGTAATAGGTATAGCATTCTTGCTGCACAAACACGATATTTGTGTATCACCTTGCAGCACCAACACATTCATGAGCAAACTGCCTGTTAGTAAAAAACTTACTTTATTGTTATTCCTGCTTTCAGGAGCAGTATGTTCTGAAAGGGTATTGGCACAATATTATCAGACCAGCCCATACACCCCTTACCGTTGGTCGCTACACATATCAAACCCTTTGGGCATGGGCAGCAAAATGGGGGCAAAATTGCAATACCGTTTTGGTAGTGCCAATTCAGCCCTCATAGGGTACAGAAAATATTATGGTTTGTTTCCCGGCACTCAAATATCGGGCGAATACCATCGCACATTCAGCATTCAGGGTGCCGAGAATGAAGCGTTTTTCTATGGAAAAGCAGGTTTGGGCAACGCTGCCTATCAAACAAAATCCTACTACAATGGCGATGGCAATACAAGTGCAGACCCCGGTCGGTACATTTTTGCCGGTGGTGGCATAGGCAAGCGCATCAACCGGGGGCATTTCTTTTTAGAAGGCAACATAGGTGTAAAACTGTCGCAACCCTTTGAAAAAAAGAATGGCGTTAATGAAAAAATATTCTACACACTGGGGCCTGCTTCTTTTTTAGACTGTGGTATTCACCTTGGCTTTCAGTTGTTTGATGAAGAAAGAAACCTGCACCGCAAAGGTATGAGCCCCCACAAACCATGGCGGTACTAAAACGCCCTATATCCTGAATTGCAAACCTGTTCTATAACCAATCCTCCATTCCGATTGTCCGGCAAAAGTATTGCCCGTCCAAAAAACATTGCCATCCATAGCCACATTTTGAGGGCGTAATGTGTAATAGGCATAATTCAGCCCTGCACCAGCAAAAAACTCTACACGCCCAAAGCGTATAGCAGGCATGATGCGCATGGCATTGTCGTGGTAGCGATTGCCCTTAAAATCGGCCAAACTCATAGTGGCCAATTCGGTATGAATTCTGAAATGTTTGGCAATATTGATGTGTACACCCAAGCCAGCTTCCACAGCATACATACCAGGCAACATAGCATTTGCAATGCCAGTTGTACCAATACCCACAAGCCCATACAATACACGGCCACCCGAGCGCAGAGCCGCCATTGTTACCCCTAATTCATCTACAGTCACCCCAATTGATATATCTCCCTTCTCTATTATATTTATCAGCCCTATTGGGTAGTCGCTACTATCGGCTATATTTATAAATCCAGCCATCTGCACGCCTTTTACTTTTCCTGCCACATTGATGAAACCTGCCAGTTGCATACCATTTACCTCCTCTGCAACATTTATGAACCCTGCCAATTGAAGCCCATGTATTTGCTGTGCCACATTAATAAAACCTGCAGTTTGCTGATTGGCAGATTCGGCCACATTGATAAAACCTGCCACTTGAGCTCCTTCCAGCGTATCGAATGCGGCATTGAAGAACCCAGCAACCTGCGCCCCCTGTACATTGCCAGCTTTGTTCAGAAAACCACCTACCTGCACACCAGTTACATTGTGTTGCACATAGTTGCTAAACCCACCTATCTGCACCCCCTTACTATTGCCTGCCACCACATTAAACATACCTGCCACCTGTACATATTCGGCATCTTTTTTATTAATATTGAACATGCCCCCCAATTCAAAGCCTTTTACACCTGCAGTATAACCGCCCAATACATTGAAGGAGAAATTATTATCTACTTGTCCAGTCATTTTGCCATGGGTGCCTACACCCGGTATCACCGAAAACTGATAGGGCTTATCTACAAAAAACTTACCCACATTCAGGTTTTGTGTACGCAGTTTTGACGACACCAACAAACGCCCCAGCCACGTACGCTCCATATGAGAATATTGTGTAATCACCATATCTGGCAGCGAATAGGTCTGTGGACTAAGATTAAGTGCCAACTCCTGATCGAACCCCTTTATCAGTGAGATATTTGTATCAGTATAGAACCCTTTACTAATGGTTATTTCGGCAGTGGGGTAGCGGCCTTTGTCCTTCAGGTGCAGTTTAAAATAGCCATCTTTGCCCGTTATAGCACTTGCCAACTGATTGCGTTCAAAAATACTGGCATCTTCAAGCGGGCCACCAGTGGTGCCGTCGGTAATATATCCGCTGATGTAGTATGATTTTTCTTTATCATAAGTATGAATAATGATGTACTTATCCGTTTCAGAGTACTGATAACTATCTCCCAACAGCGATATCAGTACCTGCTTCACCGGTTTACCCTTTGCCAACACACTCACCAAACTGTCTTTGCGCAGTATACTACTGTTATAAGAAAAATAGAAATTCCCCTGTTTACCGATCATTGTCAGAACATCTGCCAGTCGTTTATTCTTTACATCAATGTGTACCTCCTTTTGCAACAAAGACTGGGCACTGGCAGGTACACTGCAGTACAAACAAAAAAACAATAAACTGAAACAAATACGATAAAATAGTGTCATAATGGTGATAATAGTATGCTGTAGTCCTATACAAGTTTGCACTATGTTATTGCGTGGCACTTACTACAATTGTTTTCCCTTTTCGCTCAATTTTTAGTTGCTTACGGAATGTACTTGAAATAACTTCCAATATTTCATCCAGATTAGTACTGAGCGTTGTATTAATACGCAAAGCAGCCAAATGGGCATCCTTTATTACTACATGCACCTCATACACCTCACTAATGGTAGCCATCAATTTGCTCAAAGGTATACCATCACATATAAACTCGTTGGTGCGGTAGTAATTATACAAAGAATCTGTAGTACGCGATGCTACCGGACTATCTTTGTCTGCTGATACCGTGGCACGCTCTCCGGGTTTCAGCCTCACAAAGTATTTACTTTTCGCTACCTCTACTACTCCACTTTCTACTATTACTTCGGTAATATCCTTCCGGCTTTTCACATTAAATGTTGTTCCAACAACCGTCACCGACGAATTGCCTGCATCAATAACAAAAGGTCTCTTCTTATCGGGTGTCACATCAAAAAACGCCTCTCCTTCCAATTTTACACTACGTTTTTCACCATCAAAGTGCCCTGCATAAGATATAGCCGAATGTTTATTCAACGTAACCGTAGTACCATCTGGCAGTGTATGCTTCAGCACCTTCTCTGCCGATGCCACCATCATCATGTCGCCATTGTCAGTAGCAGTGTAAATAAGCCACCCGGCACCCACCATCATCACCAGCATAGCTGCTGCCCGTGCCAGCATTCGCGGGTTCCAGAAGGGTATACGTTTTGTTACATTTTCAGGTACCGTTGCTATAGCTTCTTCCCGTTCTACACGCTGCATCAACCGGTTCCAGGCAGCATTGGTATCAACAGTTTGCGTTGGTTGCAGGTGCTTACTTTGCTCCCATATCAGTCTCAACTGTTCATAGTATTTTCTGTTTTCGGCACTTGCAGCTATCCACTCCCGCACTTCCTGCTGCTCTGCTTCATTTGCTTCGCCCAGCAAGTGCTTCACAAGCACATCATCACTCATATTCCTGTTATTATTCACTTTGCTTGTTATTAAAGGTTTGTAAGAATGTAAATAAGTATTGGTAAAAAGTCTGCCAGCTTACTACGCAACATTTTCAATGCCTTCCCCATTTGGTTTTCTACAGTCTTTACCGATATACCCAATTTCCCAGCTATCTCCATGTATTTCATCTCTTCAAATCGGCTCATCTGAAATATGGTACGGCATTGCTCTGGCAGCTCTTTCAATGCCTCATCCAGTTTGTTTTCCAGCTCTTTTAGTTTCAGCCTGTCTGCTGCGTTATTCATCTGCTCCATTACTCTGCTTGCATGTTTCTCGTATGCGGCTCTTACTTTCATGTGTTTCAGGTAATTCAGGCATTCGTGATACACGCTACGGTACAGGTACGATGCCACCGACTGGTTGATGGAAATATTATCTCTGTTTTTCCACAACTTATAAAATACATTCTGCACCATTTCTTCAGCCATTGGCTCATCGCTCAGCATGGTGCAGGCATACCGGTACAGCCCCTGAAAGTGCTCCCGAAATGCCTCTTCTATTGCTTGTGCAGTGAATGTTTGTGTAGAAATACTTGTTTCGCTACCCATTATTGTTAGTATCTGTTATCAAAATTACACGCTTCTATCGCTCCTTCTCCATTACAAGACACCTTAAACGTGCCATACCCCTATTGCTGCACAAAATATTTTTTCGACACCATTACGATACACAGTTGCCCACAGCAAACTATTGGTTTACGATTATTTTGAATTATCTTAGCGCAAACATCGAAGCATGAAGAAATTTATTGTTCCGGCAGTAGCAGTAGCGGTTTGTTGTATGGCATCTATGGGTTGCATCAAAAACAAACCATATGTAACCACTACAAATCCTTCTATGACTGCGGACATTGGTTCTTATAAGTTCGTGGCATCTGCAGTTACTACCGCTACTATAGACACACAACGATACGACACTACCACTACACTCGTTATCACCGGTTATGCTTCAGACCGCGTAAGCCCATACGACAAAATTGTACTTACTGTTGCAAATTATAAGCGCAAACCTGGTACTTTTTCCATTTCTCAGGGTGCAGCTTCGGGCGTATACTATCATGGTGGTGCCGTTGGTGTGGCATTGGGTGGCGTTGTTAATATTACATCAGTTTCCACTACGGTTACGTCAGGCTACTTTTCATTCAATACCAACGATGGTATCGCCATTACCAATGGTTTGTATGTGGCCAACAATCCGTAAGCATACTATAAACAGAATATTTACGTTATTGATGGCAGAACAGGTAGGCAGTATAGTGCATATTCGTATCTAATCATAACGGTATTGCGCTGCAATTATACAACTTACATTAAAACCCTTATATGTATAGGCTGTTGGTTATTTTTTTTATGAGTGGTATTTTGTTGTACGCTTGTCGCAAGGCCAAAGGTCCGTCAGATGTACCAAGCATTAAACCCGACAGTAGCCTTGCCGCACAACTATCTATGAGTGCATTGGTAAATGGTGCCACATGGAAAACCGATTCGGCATACAGTTACAAAATAGAGCGGATGGATAACGATACCGCCGTGTGGGAACTGATGATAACCGCTACGCAGCGCAGAGGTGGCTTGGCAAGTACCATCACATTCAATATCAACGACTTCAAAGGAGTAGGTGCCTACAAAGTTTCTCCACCATCAGTAACGGCAACATACTACAATGGCAATATCCGGCACTTCTCCTCATCCGGCACCATTACCATACAAAGCGATACAAGCAATTTACTGTCCGGTGTTTTCAACTTCGTTGCCGATACTGTATCTATTGTAGATGGCAAGTTCAAAGTGGCAGCACTTCGTTAACTTTTTATCATAGGAGCGGCATTTATACCACCTTTCAGCTCATATATCATTTTATATCCATGTTGCCTCAGCAGTGTAGCGGCTGTTTTGCTTCTGCTACCCCGTGCGCAGTATAGTGCCACAGGGCACAAAGGGTCAATGACTGATAATTGCTCTAAAAGTGTACTAAGTGGCACGTTTATGCCACCTATATGATACTCCTCGTGTTCGTATGGTTCCCGCACATCTACTACCTGTACGTGGGGCTGGTTGGTAAGTTGTTGCCATTCGGCATAGGTGAGTAATGTTGTTGGTACAGCACATGCATTCATTTGCAAAGAGGGTAGGGTAGATATTTTCAGATTGTGGGGCTGCAACGCAAATGAAAACACATGACTATTCATAGACAGTGTATCCATCACCAGCAATCTGCCCGAAAGAACATCGCCAGCTTGGGTTATAATCTTCATCACCTCCATGGCTTGTATAGAACCAACAATGCCTGGCAAGGCTGCCGCTACACCTATTTCGGCACAGTTGGGCGATTCTCCTGCACCGGGTGGCTCAGGGAAAAGACACCGGTATGTGGGGCCACCCTTATAGTTGAAAACTGAAACCTGCCCTTCAAATCTGAAAATAGCACCCGACACCATTGGTTTCCCTGCCATTACGCAGGCATCATTCAGCAAGTATCTGGTAGCAAAGTTATCAGTACCATCCACCACTATATCGAAATCAGCAATAATTTTCAGTACGTTTGCCGTGTCTATAAATTCATTGAATACCTCAATATCTACATTTGGGTTCAGTTCCTTTAATTTATCTGCGGCAGTTTGCGCCTTGCTTTTACCCACGTCGGCCGTGGTATACAACACTTGTCTTTGCAGGTTACTTATATCTACCTCATCACCATCGGCTATACCCAGTGTGCCCACACCTGCAGCCGCAAGGTACTGCAACACAGGGCAGCCAAGCCCACCAGCACCCGCTACCAATACTCGGGCATTACGCAATAGCTCTTGCCCGCCTATGCCTATTTCAGGCAATATTATTTGCTTGCTATACCGTTGTTGTTCCTGTTCAGACAGCATGAGCCATGTTTTGTACAGCAAAGCGATCCCAGTCTTTCCAAACGGGTGTATAACCGCATTGCTCTATCATCATCTTTATTTCTGCCACACTCCGGTTATCGTCAATAGAAAATTGCTCCAGCGATTCTGGTTCTACTACATATCCACCAGGGTTGGTGCGAGACCCCGCACTGATAGTTGTAGCTCCCATCTTAATGATATTGTTTCGGAACAAAGCACTTTCGCGGGTCGATACCGACAATTCCAGTTCTTCATCAAAAATGCGCCATGCACATATCAGTTGCACCAATTCCCGATCTGTTATTACCGAATTAGGTTCTATTAGCCCTTCCGCAGGCCGCAGCCGAGGAAACGATATGCTATACTTGGTCTGCCAGTATTGCCTCTCCAGATAGTGTAGGTGCAGTGCCGTAAAAAAATTATCCGTTCGCCAATCCTCCAATCCTATCAGCACCCCCAATCCAATTTTATGAATACCAGCCACACCCAAACGGTCGGGCGTGGCCAAACGGTAGCCAAAATTCGACTTCTTGCCCTTGGGGTGATATTCCTTGTATGTGGCATTGCGGTAGGTCTCCTGATACACCAACACAGCATACAAACCTTCTGCAATCAGTAGTTCGTACTCATCTTGTTCCAGCGGCTGCACTTCTATAGATATATTGGCAAAATGAGGGCGCAGCAACCTGATGGCATCTCGCAGGTAATCTACCCCAACCGTTTTATTAGCCTCGCCAGTCACCAGTAGCACATGGTCAAACCCCTGTTGTTTCAGGTACATAGCCTCCTGCATAATTTCTATAGGGCTAAGTGTTCTGCGTTTCAGCTTATTGTCCAGACTAAAGCCGCAATAAGTACATATATTCTGGCATTCGTTCGATAAATATAAGGGTGCATACAGTTGTACCGTTTTGCCAAATCGCTTACGGGTTATCTGCTGGCTTAGTTGCGCCATTTTCTCCAGAAACGGGGCTGCAGCTGGCGAAATCAATGCCATAAAATCCTCCGTAGTCCGCTTTCGGGCATGCAATGCATGCTGCACGTCATCAGCAGTTTTGCTGTAAATGGCTTGTGTTACTTCTTCCCAATTATATTGTTCAAATACTTCTCCAAACATGGTCATTCAGCAATGGCTAAACAAATGTACCCATTATTTACTGTTGGTTTCGGCAGTTAGTGAGGATGGCAAAAAAAGTAACAAAGTTGCAGCCAAACACAACCATAAGAAACGCAATGAATAATTCTTAAACCGGCTCTTATTTTATTTTGCCGTCTTCACTTACCGGCGCATCTCTTACAAATAAAGGATTGTTTTTTGTTGTAGGCAGTATGGTACCCAGGCTCAGTACCAGCTCATACGTACCAAATGCCTGCCGGGCACGGCCCTCATATACCTTCAGATGACTGTAACGGGCATAGTCTACCTTTTGTGCAAACTCTATGTATGCATACTTCATAAAAGTAACCCGCAGTGCAGTTTCCAGTCCGGCATTCCATCCGCCAAACTGAAATTGTGGCGTATTGGGCTTACCAAACAGGCTATTCTCCACATGTGGTATCACCGGCCCCAAACCTGCCTTACCTGTAAAGTCTACATACAGGTTACGGCTGGGCAAGTGATATACTTCTTTTCGCTTCACCAGATTGAAACAAAAGAAATTAGCACCATTGTTCAGAAAATAATAGAAACCGTTGGAACGGGAAAATACCATGCTCTTATCAATTGGCGCATTGGCATAGGTACCCTGCACCGTCATGGTTTGGCCATCACCTATTATGTATTTCACATGGTCAAAATTCAATTCAAAAGCAAGGTCTTGCTTTTTGTTGAAGTACATACCCAAGCGGTAATTGTACTGTGGTATGGTCAATTGTTGGTTTAGTAGTCTGTGATTCCATCCGGGATTATCATGCGCTGTCACCTTTACCATTTTGTAGTCATTACCCAAATCTGGCTGCCGTACACCCACTGTCGACTTAGTGTACCATGCTTTGTTGTAACCCCAACTGGCATATATCGCTCTGTTACGTGCTTTTTTTTCTTTTGCCATTGCAACACCCACACTACAAACCATCAATATGGCTACACCTGCTGTTTTTGCCAACACATTTATCCAATTCATCTTTACTTTGCTCTATTGCGCGCAAAGGTACAATTTGGCAATCAGAGCCAGTTTAAGATTTATTGACAGCAAGCAGGAAGAGAGTGTTTGTATACAATAGTGGCAGAAATGACTATCAAAGCCCCCCAGATAGTGATATGTGACATAGTAGTAGCCAAAATCAATCATAAAAAAGCAAAAAAAAGCCTAAATGGGCTCTGTTGTTCGCTCGTAGTCTTCATTGGTTTCGGTCATTGGTTTTCATTCAGTAAATTGCAGATTCATGCAATTGGCAGACGCAGCATTTAAGGGAATTTTGGTAGGGTTGTTTATGGCCATTTCTGTGGGGCCTACACTATTTGCTATCATAAGGTACAGTCTCAACTTCAGCTACAAAGCTGGTTTGGCTTTTGTGTTGGGCGTATCCGTTAGCGATGCGTTATACGTGACAATTGCCAATATTGCAGCATCTTGGCTACAGTATCTTACACCTTACCAGAAACATATAGGCTTTGGTGGTGCCGTAGTACTTATGTCTATGGGGTTGTTTGGTTTGCTACGTAAACTAAAGCCCAAACGGCCTTCAGCAGCACAAATGGCGATATCGGGTGGCGATATCTTTCGCATATGGCTTAGTGGCTTTTTACTCAATACACTCAACCCCGGTGTCCTCATCACATGGCTGGGGGCAGTGGCTATTACAGCCAATACAGCCGGTATTTTCCGATTTGTGTTGTTCGGTACCGCCTTGGTTATCATTCTGGGTATAGATTTTGCCAAGGTATTTCTTGCCGACCGCATCAAACGAATGCTTACCGCACGTACCGTTATCTATGTGCAGCGGTTTTCGGCCGCATGTCTGTTACTTATTGGTATTGCACTGATGGTAGGTACTATTTGGAATATACATACCACCGGCGATACTTCAGAGATCAACAAGATACTGGGGCAGTCCAAATAATATGGTAGAATATTCTGGTTTTGCCGTATTCAATCAATCATTTCTACAAATGCCGGAAATTATTGATGGTGAGGTGAAAATTATTGAGGCGACTATACAGTCGCCTCAATAAAGAAAATAAAACCCGAACAAATGTATTATTTTGACCCTACGTATGCTTGTACCGTAAACCATGAAGCATCGGTAGTATAAGTACACAATATGATGTTCATTGGGGCATTAAAGAAGTGATACTTGGTAGCAGGTACATTCTCTACAGTAATTTCTTCATTTTTTATAGCCTTGAACCCTTTTGCAGCAAGTTCCTTTTTCAGGCCTACGTAGTACTTTTTGTCTGTGGTATAAAATGTTACTTCTACCACTTTCGAGTTTGTCACCTGTCTGCGTACAATTTTATACTTCTTGCCACCAGCAGCAGCATTGTCGCTAACATATACTTTCGATTCTTTGTTACTGAGTTTGTTTTGCAACGAATAATCATTCTCCAGCATAGCTGTTTCGAAATCACTGGCACTCCTCGAAGTGAAATTTTGCATTTCCTGCAACGAAAATGTATGTTGTGCATAAGACACTACAGAAAGCAAAGCACCAGATATAAAAAATATTATCTTTTTCATAATATAATTAATACAATAAATGTGAAGTGATTTAGTTTTCATGCTAAGGTAAGCAAAGAAAACATCTTGATAGTATTACCAAACTATTTCGGGAAATGTAATGGTAAATGTAGTTCCTACACCCAAGGCTGATGATACATCAAGTGTAGCATTGTGTGCCCGTATAATGTTTAATGTAAATGCCAATCCTAAACCAGTCCCACCTTTTTTACCAGTGTAGTAGGGCTCAAATATATGGTTGATATGATCTTCACTAATGCCACACCCATTGTCTGTAATCAATACAATTGGTTGCTTATCGGCATAGTTCAATGTCACTTGCAGTACGCCTATCCCTTCGGTCATTGCTTCTATTGCATTAATAATAATATTAAGCAATGCAATTTTCAGATTCTCCTTATCTGCAAAGATGGATAATGGTTGCGCACAAATAGTAGTTAACAATGTCATTTTCTTCAGCGTTACCCGGTCATTTGCCGCTGCCAACACTTCGGCCATCATATCTTGTAGTACAATACGTTTGCGCGCATTATCTCGCGGTAACTGTGCGTGCAATAATTCAGTAATTAGGTTGTTGATGCGAATACTATTTCGCTTAATAATATCCAGGTATAGTGGGTGGTCTTCAGCAGTTGCCTCTCGCGACAGTTGATCTGCTGACATACTTATGTTATTCAAAGGGTTCCGTACTTCGTGGGCCAATGTTCTTACCAACCGGCTGGTAGCCGCCAGCTTTTCATTGTTTAGTGTTGCTTTTTCGGCCTTTTTCAGGCTGGTCATGTCGTGTATTATTCCTTGCAAAGAACTGGCTTCTTCCCGGTCGCTCCATACAAGCGTTATTGTGGCGTGTAGCTGGCTACCATCTTCTCTTGTCAGCAATAGCGCATAGTCGGTAACATTTATACGTTCATTCAGAGATTTGTGTATGTAATTACGGTCATCTTCTTTACTCATTAACTCAGTTATCACCTTGCCCCGTATACTTTCCTGCCTATACCCCAACAATTGGGTTACAGCTATATTGATGTCTGTGATCTTTCCGCTAACATCAGCCACAAAAATTATGTCTTTCGATTTTTGGAAAATACCCCGATATTTTTGCTCACTCTCTTTCAGTGCCTTTAATGTGGTCGCCCTGTCTATCGTGTAACGTATGCATCTTTCTACTTTTTCCGCAGTTAGTTCAGCTTTTATCAGATAATCAACCGCTCCTAATTCCATAGCCTCAATGTCTACGGCATAGTTGCCTTGTCCTGTAAGCAATACAATAGGGGTATCTGAAAGTAAATGGCGAACCTCTTTCAAGAACTCTACCCCAGACTTGGCACCCAATCGATAATCGACAAACGCAATGTCGTAATGGCCATTACAAAGTTTGTTTACTCCATTCTGGTATGTTGCAGCCCATTCTATACTGAAAGTATTTGCGGGAACATCTGCCAACAAGCCAGACAGAATAAAATAATCATCTTCATCGTCATCTACAATCAGTATCGAAGCGTTTCTGTAAAGTTTCATGAGCTATACGCACAAAGATAGACGGTTTGCAAATCAATAGGCTTTTGAAAAACTGTGTAATATTGTAGCAATTACTTGCCACAATGACCAGCATATTTACAGACAAACAACTGATAGCAGAAATTGAAAAATATGGCAGAACCCGTTTAGTACGCAAAGATGGCTTGTTGATGACACCCGGCGATGAAGTAATATTTGTACCTATTGTACTATCGGGGGTATTGCGTATTCTACGTCAGAACGATGAGGGCAAGGAGATTTTTCTCTATCATTTGTATCCCGGGCAGACATGTGCCATGGCAATAAACTGTTGTCAGGGAAGGCGCAAAAGCGCAATAAAAGCGGTTGCAGAAGAAGACACTCAATTATTACTCATACCGTCAGAACGCATTGAAGATTGGTTTCGGTATCCCGAATGGAAAACCTACATCAATGCTACCTATGGACAACGTTTTACTGAATTGCTGGAGGTGATAGACCTGATAGCATTCAGCAATATGGATAAACAGGTACTTCATTACTTGCAAGAACGCAGCCGGGCCGCTGGTAGCCGGGTTATCTACATCACGCATCAGGCCATTGCCGATGAGTTACATACACACCGCGAAGCCATCAGCCGTTTGCTGCGCACCATGGAGCAAAAAAACATGTTGAAGCTGGGTAGAAATACTATAGAATTATTAGAATCTGTTTAAGATTATATCGCCTGTGTTAATGATGATAGTTGTTTTGAGCGAAAAGGAGCAGATTTTTGTAGCATGAACCTTTTCATAGCGAAATAGGCAATGAGTATATAAATGAGAATATAGTATATAATACCTTTTCTTATTTTACGGATTTTCTCTTAAAAAACACAAACCCATTGCTACTACCCGTCATTTCCAGTGTGGGTTTTGTTGCGTATTCTATACTGTCCTGCACCTTACATACAAAATAGGTAGGCCTGTCTACAGAACCATTCATCAACCATTCTGTGTTGGCTTCGGGTGTCTCACGTCCTTTATCATCCCTCCTTACTCCTTTATATTCTGGTACGCCGCCCGGTTGTTTTTGTGTGTAAAACAAATTGGCATAACTTTTATAGCCCAATGGCTGTACGTATACGCGCTTGTCTGTAAATTGCTGAAAGTAGTTGATAACGGCCCGTTGCGATATGGCTTCTATTCGGGGGGTAAAGTAGTATGTAGCAGTTTGTATAGTAACCAGTTGTGCTACGCATAGTATTGCCAATCCTTTGCCAAAGTAGCTACGCATCTTCCTCACAGCCACAATAGTGCCCGCCAGATACATGAGGCCAATGACGCAAGCCGCCCAGTGCCATTGTACTGTAGCCCTCATGTTGGCTGCGGCAAACTTATCGGCCACATAGGGTATAATGTGTGCTATGTATTTGCCCGCTATGGGTAGCAGCAGTAGCATAGTGCCCAATAGTATGCCTGTAGCTAATATTCCCCCCTTTATAGCTTTTTTTATTGGTGCTATACCATTTTGCACAGAGCAGATGCGCTGTGCCGCAAGGTAGGTGAGGGGAAAGTAACAGAGCGATGAATAGTGTACTATCTTGGTTTTTACAATTGAAAACAACAAAAGTACTACCCAAAAAAGTATCCACATCCATCTGGCAAAGGGTTGCTTTTCTTTACTGTTCAATGGCTGAAACATAAGTATAGATGCCGGAAAACAGCCCGCCAGTAGCACTAGAAAGTGGTATATAAAAGGTCCGCCATGGTCAGAATCTTCGGTACTGAAAAGCCTTATCTGGTATTCTATAAACTCTTTCAGAAACCATGCACCATAGTCATAACCATGTTGCCATATTGTAGCCACTATCCATGCGCTAAAGGGAAGTGCTGCAAATACTGCTATCACTGCCACATGCCACCACCGGTACTTACCCCATCCCTTATTGGCAATAAGGAAAACACTAAAAGACAATAGGGCCACTAATATGGCCACCGGCCCCTTGGTAAGGGCCGCAAGTCCCAGAAACGTCCCTGCCAGCAAGGCATTTTTCCACCCACTGTCTTCCCGCTCACCTATACGATATACCTGATAGAACGATAGAAAAACAAACAGATTGAAAATGGGATCTATAATGCCGGTGCGAAAGTAAAAATGTGGTAACCAACATATAGAAAACATTGTAGCCCACCACAACCCATGTTGTCGGTCATTTATCTTCTTGCCGGTTGTGTATACAATTATCAGCGTAGCCATACCCGCCAGCACATTGGGTAGCCGGGCCGCCAGCTCGTTTATTCCCAACACCTTCATTGCGGCCACCTGTAGCCAAATAAAAAGCGGGGGCTTTTCCCAAAAAGGCATAAAGTCTATTTGTGGTTGCAAATAATCGCCACTTACTATCATTTCCCGCGCACACTCTGCAAAGTTTATCTCGTCCCAGTCAAATAGGTGAACACTACCCACGTAGGGCAAGAACATGATAAGCGATAAAACACCCAAAAGCAGGGGGGCTCCCCATTTGCTACTTGCCATATAAATGGCTGTAAAGGTCGCACAGGATTATGAACCTACAAAACAAACACACTAATGGAAGGCTTCTTCAAAGTGTATTATCTGTTTCACATGGTTCGCTTCCATCAGTACACTCACAATGTCGAACCGTACGTGTTTGTACATCGGGTACTGCTCCAGAAAACCGCTGGCCGCCGCCCTCAGGTGTTGTTGTTTTTGGGCGGTAACAGCCTCTTCGGGGTAAGCTATTCTTGCCGACGACCGTGTTTTCACCTCGGCCAGTATGGCCATATCTCCAAAAGCAGCAACTATGTCCACTTCCTTTTTTCCGTACCGCCAATTGCGCAGAATTATTTGGTAACCCTTGTTTTGCAAAAAGTTTGCAGCTATTTGTTCTCCGTTAATGCCGATTTTACTATGTTTGGCCATTAAATATAAAATTAGGCTAAAAGAGCGTTTCGTAACAGATTGTTGTCACGCATATATTGCAAACGTTTTGCCTGTACATCGTCCTCAGTGGATGGTAAACCATACAATAATGAAAAAGTTAGTACTTGATTTTCCGATACAGTTGCAGGAAGCAGTTAATATAAGCAAAAATTTTCAGTTTACTACCATCGGCGGCGATTTTACATCCGTTGTGGTTACCGGTCTTGGGGGTAGCGGTATAGGTGCGTCTATAGTACAAAACTATGTTTTCGATAAAATGAAAATTCCATTTATCGTAAACAAAGATTATTTTCTGCCAGCATTTGTCAACAAAACTACCCTTGTTATAGTTTGCTCTTATTCTGGCAATACCGAAGAAACGGTTATGGCTATGGAGCAAGCCATACAAAAAAAAGCTACCATTCTTTGTGTAACATCTGGTGGACGCATAGCAGAGATGGCTGCGCAAAAAAAACTGGATTGTATTTTGGTGCCTTCCGGCATGCCACCGCGCGCTTGTTTGGGTTATTCGCTGGTACAATTGCTGGCCATACTCAACCATTTTGATTTGATTAACAGCAAGTACAAAAACGAAATAAAAGCGGCTGTGAGTACGCTTACTACCACTACCGAAGATATACAGAAAAAGGCACTGGCTATAGCCAAAAAAGTAAAGGGCAAGTTACCAATTGTCTATTCGGCACAGTCTATAGAGGGGGTTGCTGTACGGTTCAGGCAGCAGCTAAACGAAAACAGTAAAGTATTGGCATGGCATGGTGCCGTGCCAGAAATGAACCATAACGAGCTGGTGGGCTGGCGCGACGATGCTACAGACAAGGCGGTTATCGTTCTCCGTAACGAAGACGATTTCGACCGTGTACAAAAGAGAATAGAGATAGGAAAGAAAATTGTAAAAAAATACAATCCCACCTACATCGAAATAATATCGGAAGGAGCTACCTATTGGGAAAAAGTATTTTACCTCATTCACCTTACCGACTGGGTGTCTGTACACCTTGCCGACCTGCGCGAAATGGATGCTACCGAGGTAAAAGTGATTGACTTCCTGAAAGGAGAGCTGGCCAAAGTATGATGATAATATGCAATTAGCTAATAGGTCTCTGGTGGCGTAATGCTGTCAGAGACTTTTTTTATGCATCATTGTAGCGACAAAATACAAAACACATGGGCTATATGATGGTGTTGGCTATTTTTGCAACCACATTAATATTCCATGAGAGACTTTTCAAACGCAATAATCGAATGCGTACCCAATTTTAGTGAAGGGTGCGACATGAATGTCATCAGACAAATAACTGATGAAATAGAGAAAGTAGAAGGGGTACGCCTGCTGGACGTAGACCCCGGCAAAGCTACCAACCGTACTGTTGTCACGTTCGTAGGCAACCCACATGCGGTTATAGAGGCAGCACACAAGGCTATTACAAAAGCAGCCGAAGTAATAGATATGCGCCAGCACAAGGGCGAGCATCCGCGTATGGGTGCCACCGATGTATGTCCTCTAATACCCATTTCCGGTATTACTATGGAAGAAACGGTTGAATTCGCAAAAGAATTGGGGCGCAGGGTAGGTGAGGCTGGTATTCCGGTATATCTGTACGAATATGCTGCATCTGCCGACTACCGCCGCAACCTTGCCGATATACGTAGTGGCGAGTATGAAGGTTTGTCTGCCAAAATTGTGAAGCCGGAATGGGCTCCTGATTATGGTCCCGCCAAATTCAATGCTGTTGCTGGTGCAACAGTTATTGGTGCCCGCGATTTCCTTATTGCCTACAACGTAAACCTGAATACAACCTCAACCCGCCGTGCCAATGCCGTAGCTTTCGATATAAGAGAGAAAGGCCGTCAGAAAAAAGACGAAAACGGCAAAATAGTAAAGGGTGCCGATGGCGAAGCCATATGGGAGCCCGGCTTGCTGAAGAATGTAAAGGCCATTGGTTGGTTCATAGAAGAATACGGTATTGCGCAAATATCCATCAACCTCACCAACATGAACACAACGCCACTGCATGTAGTGTTCGATTCTGCATGCCAGCAGGCACAGGTCCGTGGCATGCGCGTTACCGGTAGCGAACTGGTGGGCCTTGTGCCTCTACAGGCACTGCTGGAGGCTGGTAAGTACTTTTTGGAAAAACAACAACGCAGTATAGGTGTAAGCGAAGACGAACTGGTACGCATAGCCGTAAAGTCTCTTGGGCTCGATGAGCTTGGGCCGTTCGACCCGCAGAAGAAAGTGATAGAGTACCGCCTGCGCGATGCAAATACTAAAAAGCTGGTAGATATGACCGTCACCCGCTTTGTGCAGGAAACTGCCAGCGAGTCTCCCGCACCCGGTGGTGGGTCCGTATCGGCTATGTGTGGTGCGCTGGGTGCCGCATTGGGTACCATGGTGGCCAACCTGTCATCTCACAAAAAAGGATGGGATAGCCGTTGGCAGGAATTCAGCGAGCATGCAGCCGCCGGGCAGAAGCTCATAAAAGAGATGTTGTATCTTATAGATGAAGATACCAATTCCTTCAATGCCATCATGGCAGCCTTTGGTTTGCCAAAGGCTACCGATGCCGAAAAGGCAGCACGTAAGGCAGCTATAGAAAAGGCTACAATCTATGCTATTCAAATACCCTTCCGAACTATGGAAGTAGCACTGGATGCTATGGATTTAGCCATACAAATGGCAGCCAAAGGCAACCCAAATAGTATAAGTGATGCTGGTGTAGGGGCTTTGTGTGCCCGTACTGCCGTAAAGGGCTGTTACCTGAATGTGCGCATCAATGCACAAGACCTGAAAGAACACCCCGAAGTAAAACCATTGCTGGAGCGTGCCGAAGTTATTAACGCTGCTGCCGATGCCAAAGAACAAGAAGCATGGCAAATAGTATTGAATTCTATGAAGTAACCTACATATTAGGTACATAACAAAAATGGCGGCTATTTTGTACAGCCGCCATTTTTGTTTTCTGTAATATATGATACATTACAGAGCTGCCTCGTAGCGTTGTGCCACAGCATCCCAGTTTATCACATTCCATATAGCACCCAAGTACTCCGGACGGCGATTCTGGTATTTCAGATAGTAAGCATGTTCCCAAACGTCAATACCCAGAATTGGCGTACCTTTTACTTCTGCAATATCCATAATTGGGTTGTCTTGGTTAGGGGTAGAACTCACAGTCAGTTTACCATCGGTTACAGTAAGCCATGCCCAGCCACTGCCAAAGCGTGTTGCACCTGCTGTGTTCATTTTTTCTTTCAATGCATCCAGCGAGCCAAATGTTTCATTAATGGCATCGGCCAGCTTGCCCGTTGGCGTGCTACCGTTGCCACCCAGTACAGACCAAAACAGCGAGTGGTTATAATGGCCACCACCATTGTTACGTACTGCCGGGCCATAGGCCGATATGTTGCTCATCAGTTCTTCCAGCGTCTTGTTTTCACCATCGGTGCCAGCCAGTGCCTTGTTCAAATTGTCTACATAGGCTTGGTGGTGTTTGCTGTGGTGTATCTGCATTGTTTGTGCATCTATGTGCGGCTCCAGTGCTTCGTAGGCATATGGGAGTGCAGGGAGTGTATGTGCCATAATTCCTTTAGTTTTATTGTTGGCAAAGTTACGGCCTGCGGCACAATAGTAGGGTAGTGCGGCATAACAAAAAAGCATGGCACTATAGTTATATTTCGATGAATGTGCCAGCCCACACCAGTTGCTGGCCATACCGACGACGAATAATCGGTAAACGCCGTATTTCTGTCGGGCTATTGTTTTTGGCATTTCATTGGTAGCAGTAGATTTACACAAAATTTGACACAATGCAAAATCACGAAATTGACTATGTAATACACGGCGAAGAGATGCAGTATGTGGAGGTAGAATTAGACCCCATGGAAACTGCCGTTGCCGAACCCGGTAGCTTTATGATGATGGATGATGGCATCAGTATGGAAACCATATTTGGCGATGGCAGTCAACAACAG
>JAGKWS010000047.1 GCA_021151685.1 Chitinophagaceae bacterium | reverse complement strand
ATTGATATGAGAATCATTGCGATTAAAACATTAAAAGAATTTATCGACAAATATCCTGACTCACAGGCTAGTATTCAGGAGTGGATAAAAAAAATGTCAAAAGCTAGTTATAAAACACCGCAAGAAGTCGTTTCTGATTATAAAGGTGCTGATTTTGTTGGTAATTCTCGTATCATATTTAACATTGCAAGAAATAAATATTACAACTTCACCCATCCCAGCCAAAGACGAGGCAATAGTATACCGGCTAACAAGAAATACCGGTACCATCAACTTGATGAGGGGTTTCTACAGTGAAGGAAATACTCCGCTGGCCAACCAGACACTTTCAGTACGCTTTGGAAAACGAAACTGATTAACCACTTTTCAGGTATACTAAAAGCAAAAAGTAGCTCATCATTTAACCAACCATACAATGAACATCAAATCACTGCTAACAGCATGTGTAATCATGCTGTCCGGCCACCTCCATGCTCAGTTTATTGATAATGAAAACCCCAAACCGGGTGTACAGACACCCGTAGAAAAAAATTTCCGTATGCGGGATGACTGGGTAAGTATACGTGACTATATATACCTGCCCAACCAAACTAAAATGACGGTAGAGCTGACACATGTAGCACAATATCATCAGCTAAAGCATATAGATACAATACTATCTGCTCTTTGGCGCGACATTGCTTTCTACAAAGATTCTATTCTGAATAACCCCGGTAGTATTCGTGTAGATTATGCAATAGATGATATACTGGGAATCAGAAAAATCAGATTCAGTAAAAAGGCACCTGATGGCGACATTTTTTTGAACAAAGATGGAAATACCAGCAGATTGAAAATTGAATACGATACGATTTGTATTTATGTGCGCCAGAGGTCGCAAATAGATACAATGATTGATCCCCGAAAGATTTATAAGAGAATGCAATCGTTGCATAATACGGCCAATTTCTATCAGGTTACGTTTCGGTTGAATAATATACAGGATATCATAAAAGTGGTAAATGATACAGATCCTCTGCTACATGCCATAGATACCATGATGAAAACAAAAAGGGAAGGAACATTAAAGAATCCATTTAAATATCCTTCGTCCGCAAGATATAATCCATATGCAACAGTAGACGATGTTGAAAAAAGACATAGATATGCTGCAGATGTGCGTTTTAAACAATATAGTGCTCTCGTAAAAAGTGATGACTTACAAAATTGGTCAGGTATCAGGCGTAGTGACATACTGACGCTGGATGCCAATTTTGGTGCTGGTTTGGTACGCAACTACATGGCACCCTACTCCGAAATAGGATTCACTCTTACGCATAGGCACCCAAGATACTATGGCGAAAAATTTCAAGGTTTTCAATACCGTCTGTTCACATCTGCCTACTTCCTGTTCGAGAAAAATGCCGATGGTAAATATTCTACACAAGACAACTGGTTTGTAAACTTTGCCATTGGCGAGCGTAATGAACCATCATTTGGTGTGGGTTATCTCTTCCGCCAGAGCGGCAATTACTTTACTGGTACCACACTAAAGGCATTCCTTGACATCAGATTGCTGAAAAAATCGCTCACCCTGTCGCCCGAGCTGATTGTAACCGATAATTTGAAGAAAGCATTCCCGGCCATTACATTGAAAGTATTGTAATGGTTCTAACCCCTACCTCTGCAAACAAGATAGGCCCACTAACAAAGTGGGCCTATCTTGTTTGTTAAGTTGAATTGCCAATAATATAAGATTGTCATAAGTTTGTCTTTAAGTTGTTAAAATCCGATATTGCAACAAACAAAAGATATCTACCATTCAGGAAATGAATCAACCCGAAGAAGTTTCCCCTAAAAGAGCGGTATTACGTATAGTGTTGCCATACAGTTTGTTTGGCACGTTATATATACTATACTCCGACAAAATGCTTCGGGTATTTACTTCTAACCCCGATCTCATTTCAGCCATTCAAACGTTAAAGGGACTACTATTTGTTGTGGTTACCTCTGTCATGTTGTTTTTTTTGAGCCGAAAAAATATCAATACCCTCATATCGTACTATGCAGCCGCCCGGCAAAATAGTGATGAGGCGCAGCGCAAGGAAGAAATGTACTGGTCGCTCTTCAACCAAAGCCCTATACCCACATGGATATATGATGCCGAGACACTGCAGATAGTGAGGGCCAATATACCGGCTATTGAAAAGTACGGTTATACAATGGCCGAGTTCCTTAGCCTAACCGTAGCCGACATTCGCCCTGTTGAAGACATACCCGAACTACATGAGGCATTGCGACGTAGCCGCGAAAACACAAGACGGTCATGGAAAAACTTGTTCCGACACAAAAAGAAAGATGGTAGCATCATACATGTGAAGATTGAAAGTACCGACACTATTTTCAATAACCGCCCCGCCCGGCTGGTGGTGGCTACAGATGTAACTACCGAGGAAAATGCAAGAGCAGAATTGCGTGAGACCAACCGCAAATTGCAAGCTGCCAGCGAAATGGCCAACCTTGGTTATTGGACAAACGACTTCAGAACAGGTGTTATACAATGGTCTGACGAGTTGTATCGCATTTTTGGTCTGGAGAAAGGTTCATTTCCGTTGACGTTGGATAGCATTCGCCAACAATTTCATCCCAATCATCAGAAGCAGTTTGATAACGATATCCGTCGTGTGTTTCAAGATGGCAAAATGGTAGAAAGCGAGCATTGTATAGTAACACCAGCTGGCAAGGAAAAGTGGATAATGGAACGCATAAGCCTTTTGGTAGACGAAAACAACCAACCATATAGGCTGGAAGGAATAGCACTGGACATAACCCCGCTAAAAGATAGCCAAAAAGCCATCATGCAATCGAACGAACGGTACGAATTGGTGATGCAGGCAGCCATAGAGGCTATAATAGACTGGGACATAGTAAAAGAGGAAGTTTACTACAATGTCGGATTCCGCGAAATTTTTGGTTACGAGACTACTGTTACAGACACAAAATTTTGGGCAAATTATATACATCCCGAAGACAAGGAAAAAGTGTTGCACATGCTGCGGCAGTCGCTGGCAGATAGCCACAATAACCGTTACTATGCTAGTTACCGTTTTTTGCGTGCCAATGGTACCATAGCCTTTGTGCAGCATAGGGGGGTGTTCATTCGCAACGAGGCTGGTCGTGTGGTGCGCGCTGTAGGTGCCATGGTAGATGTGACCGAATTGTCGGAGAGCGTGATGCGCATTAGCCAGCAGAACGAACGGCTTAGAGAAATAGCATGGATACAATCGCATGTGGTTAGGGCACCATTGGCCACCCTGATGGGGCTTGTAGATTTAATGCGCATACGTGAGAAAGAAGGAATTGACGAACAGACCCTTATTGCCGATATAGAAATGACAGCGCGTAAACTGGATGAGGTAATACATACCATAGTGCGCAAATCGGAAATGGTAGATTCGGCAAATATGAACGAGAATTAGCAGCGAAAGTCATTTGTAAAGTGCATGCTGCCGATTTTCCCTGCAACTTTGCACTATGCCGTACCAAAAAATAGATGCACAGCATCTGCAGAATCTAACTCTGTTGTGTGGTGTTACCAACGTACATACTAATGATGAAGAGCTGATACGCTGTGCCTCGGACCATACCGAAGACCTGCACTACCGTGCCGAGGTAGTTGTAACGCCTGAAACCGTACAGCAGATAAGCGAAGTAATGCAGTACTGCTACCAAAACAATATACCTGTTACCCCAAGGGGTGCAGGTACAGGGCTTAGTGGTGGGGCCTTACCTATAGCCGGTGGCGTTTTGCTGGATATGCGCCGGTTCAGCAAAATACTCCATATCGATAAGCAGAATTTTCAGGTAACTACCGAGCCGGGCGTTATAACACAGGTATTGCAGGAAACACTACTGGCCGAAGGTTTGTTTTACCCGCCCGACCCCGCCAGCAAGGGTTCTTGTTTTATAGGGGGCAATGTAGCCGAGAACAGTGGGGGCCCACGGGCGGTAAAGTATGGGGTGGTAAAAGACTATGTGCTGAATTTGGAAGTGGTGCTACCCAATGGCGAAGTGATGTGGACCGGTGCCAATGTACTGAAAAACGCTACCGGTTACAACCTTACCCAACTGATAGTGGGTAGCGAGGGCACACTGGCTATTATTACCAAAATAGTATTGCGGCTGATACCTGCGGTACAGCACAATATGTTGTTGCTGGTACCGTTCCGCTCGGCAGTGCAGGCATGCGAGGCAGTGAATGCCATATTTTTGGCCGGGTACACCCCGTCGGCACTCGAGTTTATGGAGCGCGATGCCATAGAATGGTCTATGAAATACGTACAATCATCGGCCATAGATTTGCCGGCCAATGTACAGGCCCACCTGCTGATAGAGGTAGACGGCAACAATACCGACCAACTATACCGCGATGCCGAAGCCATAAGCGACATAGTGCAACGCTACGATGTGGGCGATGTACTGTTTGCCGATAGCCACGAGCAAAAACAAATATTGTGGACGCTGCGCCGCAAGGTGGGCGAGGCCGTAAAGAGCAACTCGATATACAAAGAAGAAGATACCGTAGTACCGCGCGCCATGCTGCCGCAGTTGCTCACCATCATCAAACAACTGGGTGCCGAATATGGTTTCCACTCGGTATGTTACGGCCATGCCGGCGATGGCAACCTGCATGTGAATATTGTAAAAGCAGGTATGAGCGATGATGATTGGAACAACCGACTGCCCGAGGGCATCAGGCGGCTGTTTGCCGAAGTAGTAGCCATGGGCGGAACCATATCGGGCGAGCATGGTATAGGCTTGGTACAAAAAAGGTATCTTGACATTGCATTTGGCAATACTGCTATGCAACTGATGCGCCAGATAAAACAAGTGTTTGACCCAAGGGGCATACTAAACCCCGGAAAAATTTTTCCTGAGAAATAAACATACACCCAATACCCAACACCATGATGATACAAGGCGATAATGCACGAACTTACAAAGGAAAAATTTTCAAAACGTTTGATGGAGTAGCCATCACACTTTTTTTTCTGGTACTCCCATTTGGGCTGCCATTGCTTGTTGGCTCGGTAACATGGTCTTTGACGCTGGGTATATTTTGTTTGCTAACATTTTTTCTGCCCCTGGCATTCAAGTTTCACTACTTCATTGTCACCAGTGAGGGTATTATGGTTCGCAATCATTTCAGGTTGTGGAAAAGGCACGAGTATCTATGGTCGCAAATAACTACAGTTATTCTTTCCAAGCCACAAAAGCGGGCCGATAATGCCCTGGTACTGAAGACCACAGAAGGAAAAACCAAAACATATTATGCTGCAGCCATCAGCGATGCCCAATGGCTGCAACTACGTACCAACCTGCAAAGCATGGGTATTGCCGTTACAGACGAGCTGAGTCTGGATGAAATAAATACACCGGCATTTGGCAGGGCAAAAAAACGCATGTTTGGCTACTATACCCTATATGCCATTGTGTTTACCATCATTAGCTGGCCGGTTAGTACCATGGAAGCCGATACCGCCGGCGAATCCCTGCTGAAATTGGTATTGCTGTTGTTACTGATGGTATTGGCAGGTTATATGTTTATCCGTATGATGCGCCACCTGAACCAACGGTATCAGGAAGACCGCCAGCGCGAGGAACAACAGCAACGATAATGGTTATGGTTTCACCTTTCGGGCTATCATAATGCCGTCGCGCACAGGCAGCAGCAAATGTTCTATACGGTCATCTTCGCGTAGCATGGTGTTGAAGGCATGTATCGCCTTCGCATTTTTGCCTTGTTGCTCGTGGGGTAGTATCACTTCACCGTCATAAAGTACATTGTCGGCCAGTATGTAGCCACCTACTGGCACCATGGGCCAAACGGCATGGTAGTAGTTGGCGTAGTTTCCTTTATCGGCATCTATAAACACCATATCGAACTGGCCACCCAATGTGGGAATGATGTCGAGTGCTTTTCCTGTATGTTGCACTATTTTTTCGCGCAGCCCGGCTGCGGTTATGTATTTATCGGCTATATCGTACAACTCTTCGTCTATGTCTATAGTGTGTAGTACGCCACCATCCGCAAGGCCCTGTGCCAAACATATGGCCGAGTATCCGGTATAGGTACCTACTTCCAGTATGCGCTGGGGTTTTATCATGTTACTCAGCATTTGCAACAAACTACCCTGCAAATGACCCGATAGCATGATAGAGTCTGCCCGTTTCATATTGGTTTCACGGTTCAGTGCAGCAAGTGACTTATGCTCGGGCGTGGTATACTGCTCGGCATAAGCCACCAGATTGGTTGGGAAAATCACTTTCGTCATCTTAGAAGTTTGGCTGCAATTTGTTGTGTGTGTAAAATTCGGCTATGTAGCCCACCACCTCATCGGCAGTGTCAAATATTTTTATCATCTCCAAATCGCCGGGGCTTATGTTGCTTTCTTTTTCCAGCATCACGGTACGCATCCAGTCGAACAGGCCACACCAGTAATCTCTGCCCACACATATCATGGGCGTTTTCAAAAATTTCTGTGTTTGTATCAGGGTGGCCACTTCAAAAAATTCGTCCATAGTTCCCCACCCGCCTGGCATCATTATGAAGCCTTGCGAATACTTGGTGAACATCACCTTGCGCACAAAAAAGTAGTCGAAGTCTATAGAGGTTTCTTTGCTTACATACTTGTTTCCCTCCTGTTCAAAAGGCAGTACAATATTCAGCCCTACCGATTTGCCGCCAGCCATGGTGGCACCCTTGTTACCGGCCTCCATAATGCCGGGCCCACCACCGGTAATGATGCCAAAACCTTCTTTCGACAGTTTTTGGGCTATTTCCACCGTCAGTTCGTAATACTTATTGTCGGGCTGTGTTCTGGCAGAGCCAAATATAGAGATACAGGGGCCAATGCGCGATAGCACTTCAAAGCCCTGTACAAACTCGGCCATTATCTTAAAGATCTGCCAGCTACTGTGGGCACGTGTTTCTGCCCAATCTCTCATTCTCAGGTTACTCAGTTGTTCTTTCATCTGTTTATGGTTTGTTGGTTACGGTTGGCCATCAGGGTCAGCAACAAAAAGGTGAGCGCAGCATTGATGATGAGCAGCTCTACACCTATCTTATAGCCACCAAAAAGGCTTTCAGAAAATATTTTCAGGGTATTGGCAAAAGTATCTGTGGTATTCAGTTTGTCGGTATACCATGTAGGATTGTTGATAAAGTCTATACCCAGTGTCAGTACCATGGCTACTATACACGCAACAATGGGGGTACGTTTGGGTGTGGTTTTGGTAGTAAGTATACCAAAGGCAAAAAGACCCAGCAATGGGCCATAGGTAAATCCGGCCATTTTCAGCAGTAGTGCAATGAGCGATCCATTATCTATAGCCCTGAAGAGGAACACACATGCCAGAAATACCACTGCAAAGCCATTGTGTACCAGCAACCGTGTTTTTTTCTGTGCCTCTTCGGTCATCTCTTTTTTACGGCGAATGCCCAGTATATCTATACAGAAAGAAGCTGTGAGTGCAGTAAGTGCGCCGTCCGCACTGGGAAACACGGCCGATATGAGCCCTATCATAAAACAGATGGTAATGAAAAATGGCAAACCACTGTTGATAGCTATGGCAGGGAACAAATCATCGCCCACAACTGCTATACCATTGGCACCACTATACAAGTGCAGCAAGCCACCCAGCAGCAGAAAAATGAAGTTGGCCACCAGCAACACAAAGCAGAAAACAATCATGTTTTTCTGCGAGTCTTTCAGGTTACTCACACTTATGTTCTTTTGCATCATTTCCTGGTCCAACCCCGTCATGGCTATAGTGATGAATGCACCGCCCAATATCTGTTTCACAAAAAAGCCTGCACTTTTGTAGTCGGTTTGCAGCATATGGGTGTATCCCTTTTCCTGCATAGCTGCCCATGTGCTTATGGGGTTCAGGTGCAGCACATGCATTATCCATCCCACACATATTACCAGAGCCAGCAGCATAAATGTGGTTTGCAGGGTATCGGTCCACACAATGGTTTTTACACCACCTCTGTACGTGTATAGCAATATAAGTGCCAGTATGATGATTGCTGTAACCTCGAATGGAATGCCCATTCCCTCCAACACAAATTTTTCCAGCACCTTTATTACCAGATACAACCTAATGGTAGCACCCAGTGTGCGCGAGAGTATAAAAAACAATGCGCCGGTTTTGTAGGCATTGGTACCCAGCCGTTGGTCCAGATAGGTGTAGATAGATGTAAGTTGTAGCTTGTAGTACAGGGGCAATAGTACACGGGCCACTACAAAATACCCCAACCAGTACCCAATAACTACCTGAAAGTACCCAAAACCATCCTTGCCCACCGTACCCGGTACCGATATAAAGGTCATGCCCGAAAGCGATGTACCTATCATACCAAAGGCTACCAGCCACCACTTGCTGTTACGGTTGCCAATGAAAAACGATTCGTTGTCAGACCCACGGGACGTATAGAAAGCTATGCCCAGCAGCACGGCAAAATACAGGAGTATAACAGAAAGTAGTATTACCGGATTCATATGCTCAATAAAAAAGCCCCGCGTGGGCAGGGCCTCAAATTATGTCTTTTTTGTACAAAAGCAGGTGTATGTACTGTTACAAACCTAATGCAAAACCAATTTTCATTCCAGGAGACCCCGCCGGGTATGGGCTATAGTCGCCCTGCAATATGTCGTATACAAACTCGAAATACAGAGAAGCGCGGCCACCTAATGGTTGTTTTGCTCCTATACCCGGTACTATGCACACATTGTTTACGTTACGTTTTCTGTAACCAACCGAACCTGTACCATCCACATACGGCTCCCTCAGCGACAGTATGTCATACTCATAAGTTAGCGATATGTAGTAGTTGCGATACACAAAGCAGCGAGCCCACAGATTGGGTTTTACTATATGAGCCTTGGTATACAGTACATTGTCATACAAATCAACAACATTCCCCACCTTCAGGTACTGGTACCCAAGGCCTACCCCCACAATCAGTGGTTTTTTTACACGATATCCTACCGAAGGCGACAGACCGAGAGAAGTATTGCCGGGGCTGATGCTGAATATTGCCTCACTACCCAGAAACAACCTGTCGGGGTCGTAGCCAGTTTTCTTTTTGGTTTTATAGTTCTTTTTTCCAGAGCTATTGTACACCTGCTGTGCCATTACCCCTCCGGCACAAACCATCAGCAACAGCACAAATAATATTTTTCTCATACCAGAAAAATTTTTCATCACGAAGTTACAGACTTAAGAGCAACGCTACGTTATGTGTGTGCCAACAGTAGTGAATTAACATTTGGCAGGGGTGTATAATATTGCCAACAGTTATAAAAAGCTATTCAGCCAGCACCACAAGTCTTTTGTGTTGTACACTATTCGCATGTTGCAGTGTCAATATATAAGTACCTGTCACAAGGTCAGATAGTTGAATTGTTATTGGCGTGCTGGCAAGAGCATTATGTTTCTGAACAATACACTGTTTCCCATCCATATCTGTAACTGTTATTATAACCTCGCCCCAATCATCGGGGGGCAACAGTGTAACGTTGGTGCATGCTGGTATTGGGTACACCAGCCATTCTTTTTGTACGGCAACAGTATTGGTACCCACCACAACACTACCCTGATACTCATAGGCTCCTGCATCAACGGCAGTACCCATCAGGCGGTTGTTACCTGCAAAATCTTTCAGGCCGCATAACGCACTATTGTACGGCCCACCCATGTTTAGTGCCGGAGAGGAGCCGGTAAGTGCCATGTTCCAACTTCCTGCCGCAAAATTGGGATTTTCGAAATCAGATAACATTTCGAGACCAGTTTTGGTTCTAATCAAATCAAGAGTATAATAGTCGCCTCCTACCGCTGTTGCACTAAGTCCGTTAAAACTTACAACGCCATTTCCTATTTGCATCAGTGGCCGGGTATCATCTCTGTAAAACAGATTGTTATTTGATGTTAATCCCTCGGTTTTGTAATGCCATAATGCCGTTATTCCAATTTTTCCCGGCAACTGATAAATAATGTTGTTTCTTATGTTCAAATTTTTAGTGTTTTGTAACATTATTTCACCAGAAAAACTATCGGCGAAATCGGGAAGCCGAAATGTGTCTATAGAATCTACCCCATTTATTTTTTCACCGGTTCTATTCCGGTAAAAGGTATTGTTCCACACATATGTGTCTTGCAATACACTTGTCGTGTTATTGGTATCGGTACCAAGATATATACCGCCAATAGAGTTGTTGTATATCAGGTTGCCATACACTGTATCGGCTCCTATATAGTTGGTAGTGGTTACCTCGCCACCAAGCGATATGCCGGCCCCGTTCTGATACAATCTGTTATTACATATTCTTATTCCCGTGCCGCCATCTACATATATGCCGGCTGCAGTAGCCAGTGGGCTCATGCAGTGGTGTACCGTATTGTTTTCCACCACCCCGTTTCTGGCACGGTTCACAGTGGCTGGTGCTCCGCTGCTTGCCCAGTTGCCGGCCACGTCTATACCTGCGTTCGATATTTCGTACACAAGGTTGTTGGCTACTTTAAAACCGTCTACATTGCCTGTTATTTCTATACCCTCGCCCCAGCCCGGTGCACAGTTATACACCTTATTATTTAGCAGGTTCACATCCTTTAGGCCAAAAGCACTGCCTCCCTGTATTTTTATGGGCAGAGTAGAATATGTGCTATCTGGTGGTTTTTGGGTAAGGTTGTTACTTATCCAGCCCACATTGGTAACGGTACAGTTTTTAATGGTTATGTGTTCGCTGGTTGCAGTGGCACTACCATCATTCAGCACCCATATACCTATCCAACCCTTGCCTATAGCATTGCGCACCGTTATACCATCTATGGTTACATCATGTGTGTTTACTGCTACAATGGCATATTTGTTTGACGTAGCACCCGCACGAACACTTGCATCAATTATTACCGCATCGGCCCCCAACTTTTGCAACGTTAGTGGTTTGTTGATGTATACATACGATGTCTCGTTGTATGTACCCGGCAGCACAAAAACAGTGTTGCCTGCCGCTGCCTGCTGCACTGCATAGCTAATAGTGCGGTAGGTGTTGGTAACACTGGTTCCAAAACCCGGGGCATCTGTGCCTGTGGTGCTAACGTATACCTGGGCGTTATTTCTAAGTGACGCAAAAAGAGAGAGTAATAACAAAGAATGTTTTAGTGTTTTCATAATTATTTTCTTAGGTTATTATTAAAGATATGACTTCTATTTGTTCAGTACATCCTCTTTTCTGCCATTAACAGTACGTTTACTACCAACTTGTCAGGCATTTTACCCAGATAAAGAACTATTATCTGCTACTTTGGCATAACTTCATTCAGGCACTGTTTTTGAATGCATGTATGTACATCTATTTTCTAAAAAACCACAAAACAGAACAATATGGCAACTACAGTTTTTCATGCAGCCAACGAAAGAGGCCATGCCGACCATGGCTGGCTCAACGCCCACCATTCATTCAGCTTTGCAGGCTGGTACAACCCCGAAAAAGTACACTTTGGTGCACTGCGCGTACTGAATGACGATATAGTAGCAGGTGGTACAGGGTTTGGCAAACACCCGCACGACAATATGGAAATCATCACCATAGTGCTGGATGGTGTACTGGAGCACAAAGACAGCATGGGCCACGCCCAAACCATAGAACCCGGCGAGGTGCAGGTGATGAGTGCTGGTACAGGCGTGTTTCACAGCGAGCAGAACCCCGAGCGTAAACAACCCGTTAGTCTGCTGCAGACATGGATATTCCCCAACAAACGTGGCGTGAAACCCCGTTACGACCAAACACACTTCGACCCCGATGCACGCATCAACAAACTGCAAATGCTGGTATCGCCCATAGATGGCAATGACGAGGGACTGAAAATACATCAGGATGCATGGATATACCGCACTACCCTACAAGCGGGCCATTCCTTGCAGCATCAGTTGCATACTGCCGGCCATGGAGCCTATGTGTTTGTGATAGATGGTGCTATAGCCACCGAGGGGCACCAACTGGGCAAAAGAGATGCAGTAGGTATATCTGATACCGAAAGCTATAGCCTGAGTGCTACTGCCGATAGCGATGTACTGATATTTGAAGTGCCAATGAACCTACCATAATAAGCAGCAACTTACAACAGAATGCGGGCAAGGCTTTTATAACCTTGCCCGCATTCTGGTACAGATACCCTGCCAAAACCGCTCAATATAGTGGCAACCCCTGTATATTGACAAATCAACATCTATTTCATAATTTGTGCATTCAACCAATGGCTATGGACGAAAAAATAAAGAAGTACACAAAAGATGGTGTCACCGTAATATGGAAACCCGAACAGTGTATCCATTCTACCCGTTGCTGGAAGGGGTTGGTGTCGGTATTTAATCCAAAGGCAAGACCTTGGGTAAACATGGAAGGTGCACCGCTGAACGAGATAATGAAACAGGTTTCGGCCTGCCCATCGGGCGCACTCAGCTACGTAACCACCGAAGTAGAAAAAAATGAAGAGGGCACACAAACAGAAAAGACTACAGCAGTAGAGGTAATGAAAAATGGCCCGCTATTGGTATACGGTAACCTGAACGTAAAAGACGCACAGGGCAACGAAACGCACCAATACAAAGTCACCGCTTTTTGCCGTTGTGGTGCATCTGCCAACAAACCATATTGCGATGGTTCGCATATACGAATTGGTTTCCGTGATAGCCAGGAGTAATTTTTTTCGCATCTTTACTTAAATTTACGCTCAAACAGGAAACAGGTATGAAAAAATCGATGATGGTATGCGCTCCACTTATTGTTGCACTGTTATTTGCTTCGTGTACCAGAAGAGATTATACCTGTAGTTGCACCTACACACAGAAGTATACTGGTGTAGTGAAAACCGATGAAACCACCGTAAGCGGTAAAAACATAAAAGAAGCCCGCAATGCCTGTAGCGTACACAACGAAGCATTGCGCAGCTACCTGAAAACCGATGAGGTAAACTGCTACCTGCGCTGATAGTTTGCTACTGTTTTTCACAGCACTTACAACACACACCTGCTGCCCATAATTGCCGGTAGCTGGTGGCAGGTGCATACATCGTGGTTGGTATTGCTACATTGGCGTAGTTATCACAAAACTTTAGCCTCGTTTTACCCACTTCCCGCCTTACTTTTGCACCCAAATTCAATTTATGCAATTCGACCGTACGGGATTGTCCGACGACCTGCTGATTCAGTTATATACCGAGTTGGTACGCCCGCGTATGATAGAGGAGAAAATGCTGGTCCTGCTGCGTCAAGGCCGCATCTCCAAATGGTTTAGCGGTATAGGCCAGGAAGCCATAGCCGTAGGTGCCACCATGGCACTGGATCCCGATGAATATGTGATGCCGCTGCACCGCAATTTGGGTGTGTTCACCGTACGTAAAATGCCTTTTGGCAAACTGTTCAAACAGTGGCAGGGCCGCAAAGACGGTTTCTCCAAGGGCCGCGAGCGTTCATTTCACTTTGGTGCCAACGAATACCATATATGTGGCATGATATCGCACCTGGGGCCGCAACTGGCCATAGCCGATGGTGTGGCACTGGCGCACAAACTAAAAGGCGAGCAGAAAGTATCTGTAGCTTTCTCTGGCGATGGCGGCACATCGGAAGGCGACTTTCACGAGGCACTGAACGTAGCCGCTGTGTGGGGCCTGCCGGTTATCTTTATTATAGAGAACAATGGTTATGGCCTTAGCACACCCGTAAACGAACAGTTTGTTTGCAACCAACTGGCCGACCGTGCAGTGGGTTATGGCATGAAGGGCATTACCATAGATGGTAATAACATACTGGAGGTGTACCGCCAGATAGCCGCTGCCCGTGAGTACTGCATTACCCAGCAGAAACCGATACTGATAGAGTGTATGACCTTCCGTATGCGTGGCCACGAAGAGGCCAGCGGTGTGAAGTATGTACCTAAAGAACTGTTTGAAGAATGGGGACAAAAAGACCCCGTAAACAATTACGAAGAGTACCTGCGCACAGAAGGCTTGCTGAATGACGACATTATTGCAGCTATACGCAGTACGATACAAAAAGAAATAGAAGATGGCCTGACTGTAGGGTTTGAGGCACCACCCATAACGCCCGACACAGCCGAAGAACTGGCCGATGTATATGCACCCCTCACCCTGCCACAGGTAGCACCCACTACAGCGGGCACCGAAAAAAAGTTTATACAGGCAATGAGCGAGGGCCTGCGCCAGTCTATGGAACGTTTTCCCGAACTGGTACTGATGGGACAAGACATTGCCGAATATGGCGGGGCCTTCAAAGTAACCGAAGGTTTTGTAGCGCAGTTTGGCAAAGACCGTGTGCGCAATACCCCATTGTGCGAGAGTGCCATAGTGGGTGCCGCACTGGGCCTGTCTATCAAAAAGCACAAGGCAATGATGGAGATGCAATTCTCCGACTTTGTGACCGTGGGCTTCAACCAAATAGTGAACAACCTTGCCAAGATACACTACCGCTGGGGCCAGAATGCCGATGTGGTGGTACGTATGCCCACAGGTGGCGGTGTAGGTGCCGGGCCATTCCACTCGCAGAGTACCGAGGCATGGTTTACCCACGTACCCGGCCTGAAGGTGGTATACCCTGCTACCCCTGCCGATGCCAAAGGTTTGCTGATAGCGGCGTTTCAGGATCCTAACCCGGTTATGTACTTCGAGCATAAGGGTCTGTACCGCAGCATCAGCGGACTGGTACCCGATGAATATTATACTACCGAGATAGGCAAGGCCCGTCAGGTAACAGAAGGTACCGACATCAGCATCATTACCTATGGCATGGGGGTACACTGGGCTACCAACTATGCCAATGCTCATCCCGATGTGTCTTTCGACATTGTGGACCTGCGTACCCTGCTACCGCTGGATTATGATGCCATAGGCCAGTCGGTACGCCGCACAGGCAAGGTGCTGATACTGCATGAAGACACCCTGTTTGGTGGCTTGGGTGGCGAGCTGGCTGCATGGATAGCAGAAAACTGCTTCCAGTGGCTGGATGCCCCCGTAGTGCGTTGCGCCAGTCTGGACACACCAGTACCATTTGCCATAGAACTGGAGCAAAACTTTATGGCCAACCGTCGTTTGAACGAAGCCGTTCAAAAATTAATGTCATTCTGATATGCCGGAGGTACGGCGGGGCAATGGTCACAAAGCCATTGCCCCACTGATGCCCACAGGCCCATTACGGTCAACTTTTTAGTAACTTCGTAAATAAGCTGCCTGCCATGATTCGTTTTCCGAAACATATTGCTACCGTACTTACGTTTGCCACTGCACTCAGTGCCTGTTCCGAAAATAAGCCAACCGGCTCGGGTCCTATAGTGCTGGGCGACTCGTCTATGATTGTAACCGAGACCGATAAGCAACAGCTTACAGACCTTGTGGCCGATCTGACACCGACCATTACCCCTACCGCCGACCCTGATGCACCGGCCGATACCCCGGCCAATACACAGACTGCGGCAGCCACACCACCACCACCAGCCCAACAGGAAACTGCTAGCGGAAATGGTTTGCGTGCCGCGTTTAAGGAAGTAACCATATCTATATCGGGTATAGAGGTAAAACAAGCGGGTAACAAAAACCTGCAAAATGCAAATGGCGCAGTATATACACTTACAGGTGGCAAGCTGAACGGTGCGCGTATTACAGTGCAGGGCGGTACAGTAACCAAGGTGTCGCAACGCTACCAATCGGTGGTGATGGTCAATACCTCATCGGGCGATTGGCCGCTGGACAACCTCTCCATAACCTCTCGCTGGGACGACCTGAAGGGGGGAAATGGCAGTTATACCATTACCGGCCTCGATGCGGGCTCTTTGGAATATGCCGATGCCAACGCCAATACCATACGCAATGCGGTAGAGCGTGCAGCACGCCGCCGCAGAATGAGCCGTGCCAACATGAACGATTTGATGGACGATGTGCGCAAAGTGCGCTCGGTAAACCAAAAACCACTACATGGCGAGTTGCGCTCTGCCATGTGGAAAATAGATGGCAAAGATGCCAATGGCCGCCTGTTTAGCAAGCAGATACGGATAGATATTCCTATGTAATGCCACAGTAACAATATTCAAAGAGCCCCGTACAATGGTTACTGTACGGGGCTCTTTTTGCTGCCAGCCCTGCTATTGCCCCCCAGCCAAAAATATTTCTTCCTTTTTGGCACACTCCTTGCAACGTTTGTGCCTTTACCCGTGTCTTATACACAAACCCACCAACCTGTTTGGATGAAGTAGTACTTGTAAAAAAGTGTCTGGAAGGCCACAGACCTTCCCAGAAACAACTCTACGAGCATTTTGCACCGCAAATGCTGGGGGTATGCTACCGTTATGCTCAGTCCTATCAGGAGGCCGAAGATTTTTTGCAGGAAGCCTTTATCAATGTGTTCCGCAAGTTGCACCAATACCGCAACGAGGGCGGATTGGGTAAATGGATATACCGTATAGTGGTGAATACCTGCATCAATGGCATAAGGGCCCGGTGCCGTTTCAGCGAAAACGAAACCCGCCTGCCGCCCGAAGCACTGGAGAATGATACGGCACAACACCCCGCTCACTACAAAGAACTGATAGAAATAGTAAGGCAACTACCCGAGGTGTACCGTACCGTCTTCAACCTGCATGCGGTAGAAGGCTACCCACACGACGAAATAGCCCAACTGCTCGATACCAATGTAAACACCATACGCTCGCAATACAGCCGGGCCCGCGCCATGCTGATGAAGAAACTAAGTTCAGAACCGCAAAAAGATGATCATGGAAAACGTGGATGAACTGTTAGAACAATACCGGAACGAGGCAGCGCAGTTTACACTGACGCCACGCCCGGCTGTGTGGGAGCACATCGATGCCGAGATCAATCCGCCGCGCCGCAAACGCCGCTTCTTGTTCATATGGTGGTTGCTGGGCTGTCTGGCCGCATACGGTTTTTATGCAGCAGGCACACGCTATATAGCGCATAGTACCGTTGCGCACATTCATAGCAAGCCACAACTCACCGCACACCATACACCGCCACACATTATTGCTATCGCCCCAATACAAACCAACGAGACAAACAAAACACACAAGAAACAAAAAATAGCAAAGAGACATACTGCCACAATCAGCACCGCCACTACCAGCAAACTGGCAACCCCACCTGCACAAACCTTTGTACTGAGGAAGCAAGCAATGCAACCAACTATTGCCAGCGGCCTCAAAGCTATGGCCACCAACAGCCCCACCCTTCCTGCTGCTGCACCGGTAGCACTGCCCAAGGTATGGCCGCACCCTATACATAGGTTGGTAGTGTTGCAACCAGTGGTGCCGGTACCAGTTATTATACCGCACCGCCCGCAGGTGGTTACAGTACCTGCTATAAACGCAGTGCCATTGAGCAGTCTTGTTACACATGCAGTAAAAGCAATGCCGGCACGGCCTACCCAATGGTCATTGCCTGTACGCAGTACATTGCCAGAGATATCGTATCCGGCAACGGCAACCCTATCTCCTGCTCCTGTTCAGCCATTACCCTATGCCACACGTATGACGTTGCCGGGTACCGCCACATTGCCACTGCTGGCTGCGCCAAAACAAACCTTGCGTGCCATGGCAGTTTTGCATACGCCCAAGTTGCTTCCTATATCCTACCATCAGTTGGGTACAGCATTCATGGTTGCCAACATACCTAACCCATACACCTATACAAGCTTTACGGTGCTGCCAGCCCATGCAAAACTAATGGTGGCCCACCCACAAACTGTACAAACACTGCCTTTGGCGGGTGTAGGAAAGATAATGGGGACTCCTGTACATTCCCTTGCAGCTACCGCCCCTGCTCGTTTACCTACACCCACTACCTACTGGGCAAGTGCCCCAGTGCTGCCCCCCGCCATCGTATACGGCAATACCACTGCCGCCAGCATGGCCCCGGCACCACATATACCACTACCCATTGCTCATTCCGGGCATCAGAATGTAGTAGCCAACCAACACCATTGTATACTACAAGCAGCTACACCAAGCGTGTCACCAGCATTCGGGCCAACTGTGTATCCAACATTCGAGACATATAACGAAGAGCCAGACGAAAATATGCTTGCCAAATTTGAGTATGTGCGCGCTGCTCAACAATCTGCCGGCAACCTCGCCAGCTTGCAAGAATCTTCATTGCTGCTGTTGGCAGCTACGCCACACGCACACCTGCCCGGTATGAGAAAAATGCCTGCAACAGCGCAAACCAGTACAGATACACCTTCCGGCAAACCAACCACCCGCAGGTGGGCGGCCGAGTTTACCGGTGGCCCTTCGTTCAACAAACATACCATTACAGAACCCGGTCAGTATCAGTTCATACGTAGCTACCGCGATAGTACCGATACCCGCATACGCACGGCGCAATGGGCTGTAGGGTTGCGGTATGCACTCAATAGCCGCGTATCGTTGTTGCTGAATGGCTCGCTGGTACAGACAGGTGAGGAAATACGAAGCCGCCAGCGTGTATACAGTGCAGATACTGTATTGATCAACATAAGTTCTGTGGGCCCCACATTTGGGTCGCAAACGGTAATGATAGTGGGTAAAAACTACGACATCAATGGCGACTCTACAGGTCGTCTGCGCAATACTGTCACCTATGCATCGGTGGGGGTGGGTATGCGTTACCATTTGTTCTCGGCGGGCAAGTTGAGTATGGGTATGCAGCCATCGGTATCGCTGGCATGGCGTGCGGCTGGCCGCATGTATACCTACGACAGCACCGTACACGAGTGGCGGGCCGCTACCAAAAACGAAATGGCCCCGCACAACACCACAGCAAGTTTTGGCCTATATGCCGAGTACAGATTGTCGCCATCAGTATCTGTATCGGTAATGCCGCACTACACACGCTACATGGGGCCGGCAATACGCCAGTCGCCGGTGGCTATACAGTACAACCAGACATCGCTGCTGGGCACACTTACGTGGTGGTTTCGGTAGTACCCTAAAGAATACGCTTTTGTACATCATACAACAAAGGGTGTGGCACCAATGCCACACCCTTTGTTATAACCATACTTGCTGTAGTGCTATTTGCGTGGGCCAGAACCCTTGCTAAGGCTGGCACGATAGCTCAGTATATCGCGGTCGAAGAGGTATAGACCGCTCTTGTCGGCACCAATCATTTCCAGTTTATCGTTCAGCGTGCGGGCCAGTCGCTCCTCCTCTATCTGCTCGGCTACATACCATTGCAGGAAATTGTGGGTGGCATAATCTTTTTCCTGCAAGGCCAGATGTACAACATCGTTAATGCTTTCCGATACGCCTACTTCGTTTTTCAGAAATTCTTCGAAGAGTTTCTTCAACGATTGGAATGTGACTATAGGCTGTTCTAACGAGGGTACTATGCCAAAGCCGCCCCGCTCATTGATGTACATCATCAGCTTCAGCATATGTTGGCGTTCCTCCTCCGATTGCTGGTAGAAGAATTCTGTAACGCCTTGCAGGCCCGGCTGTATATCGGCCCACGATGCCATTGCCAAATATATCTGAGACGACATAGCCTCGTGTTTCAGTTGTTTATTCAGTGCCTCCTGAAGTGCTTTGCTTAGCATAGTGTTGTCTGTTTTGGTCTATTCCAAATTTACTGAATATAGCTTGCAATCCTTTGTCCGATGCTGTTTTTAACAATTGAACCACGAGCGATGCTCCATTTACCCCATTGATAGATGGGTACAACCATTTATACACATTTGATTATTAACGTATTAAACGGTTGTTGTTCAGGGCGATGCCAACAACATCGGGGAAAAATTCCTGCATGTGCTACGCCGAACGGAAATATTCTATTTTTTAATAAAATTATGTATGTATTTATAGTCTTGTATTGTATTTTTATTTTCATTAATCCATTTACAATAATCTCCGGTAAAATATGAAGCAAAAATCTCTACATTAGAATTGTCGCTATAACTCTCAAGGATGGCCACTTGTAAAAGATAAATAAAACCATTTTTTTCTAATAAACCATCTTCAACTATGAAATCATTGTGATTAACATTATTGTATTCTCTGTTGTGAATTTTCATCAAGACAGCAGCATACTTTAGCGGGCTTTTGTTGCCAGATTTAGCACAGTTAAATAAAAATTTATTAATACTATCAGGTACAAAATTGAATCTGGCAGCCACAAAAGTATCATTCGCATGAAAATATAATGGTTTATATGTCAACACATAATGTTCGCATGCTTTTAACATTCGCATGTCATACGCATCATCTCTTGACTGCCCCAAAGAAAAATTACAAAAGACTATCAGAAGAAAAAAAATAATTTTCTTATTCACTATTTTGAGTACTCGTTCCATTTGGATTTGCTTTAGCTGTCCCCTTATTTGCCGCAGCAAGCATAAACAAAGATAGCAGTTTGGCGTAGGCTTTGCCTACGGCAGGCGAGGTAGCCGGAATCCGTCCGGCTTCATTTTCTCTGGCACTTTACCGCTCACAACCCGCACCCGGTGGGCATTTACAGTTACATCATATACACCACAGGGTCTATCATACTACCTGTAGACAATACCATGTAGGTATCAGTTGGCAGGCTGTCACACATGCCGCATCTTTATCATAAAACCATGCCGCTACCCTATGCATCACCAATCTTCGTACCCACATTATCACTACCCCCTGCCATTTCCCATGATGCCCCGTTTGTGGCACCATGGGGCATCTACAACATCACACAATCAATTGATAATCAACACATACACACCCACCACACCCTAAAAGACTATGAAAAAAACATACACACAAATGGGGCATTACCCACCACCCCTTGCCCATGCACAGGTTATGGCCATCCTATGCATCACCAATCTTCGTACCCACATTATCACTACCCCCTGCCATTTCCCATGATGCCCCGTTTGTGTCACCATAGGGTATATACAATATCACACAATAAATTGATAATCAACACATACACAATCACAACACCCTAAACGACTATGAAAAAACATACACACAAATGGGGCATTACCCAGCCACCTTTACCCATACGCTGGCTGTGGGAGAAAAACAACAACAGGTGCAATCTACGTCCCCACTCACTATACCCCCTGCCATTTCCCATGATGCCCCGTTTGTGTCACCATGGGGCAACTACAATATCACACAATCAATTGATAATCAACACATACATACCCACCACACCCTAAAAGACTATGAAAAAAACATACACACAAATGGGGCATTACCCACCACGCTTTGCCCATGCACAGGTTATGGCCACCCTATGCATCACCAATCTACGCCCCGCTCACTATACCCCCTGCCATTTCCCATGATGCCCCGTTTGTGGCACCATGGGGTATCTACAATATCTCACAATCAATTGATAATCAACACATACACACCCACCACACCCTAAAAGACTATGAAAAAACATACACACAAATGGGGCATTACCCTCCGCACGCACACTTGAAAATATAAGAGAACTATTCTCTAATACTTGCCGGCAAAAAAAAAAACACCCCCGGCAAGCCAAAGCCTACCAGGGGTGCAGTCATAATATGGTATCTATGCCTACTCGCGGTACATAAACCACTTCAGCAATTCTTTGTAGCTGGCTTTTTTGCCATACATCAGTATGCCCACGCGGTATATGCGTGCTGCCGCCCAAGCGGTAAGCAGGAACCCACCCACCAGCAATGCCATAGACAGGGCCAGTTGCCATGCCGGTACACCAAAGGGTATACGTATCATCATGGCAATGGGCGATGTAAACGGTATCATAGACAACCATACCGACAGCGGACTATCGGGATTGTTGATGATGAACGTTTGCGCCAGCGCAAAGGTGAAGATGATGGGCAGTGTAACCGGGAAGATAAACTGCTGTGTCTCGGTTTCGTTGTCTACCGCCGAGCCTACCGCAGCAAACAAGGCACTGTATATAAGGTAGCCAAACAGGAAGTAGAACAGAAAGCAGCTAACCGTATAGGTAACCGGTATGCTTTCTATAGACTTCATTATTTCTTGCGCAGCACCTTCGGGTCTTTGCAGTTTCTGCATTTGTGTGCTACCCTTTACCCCGGCTTTGTTTTGTATGTGTTCTATCTGTGCCAGTTGTTGCTGTGGTGCTGCATTTTTGGCTATAAAAGAGCCACCCCCTACCGTCAGCAAAACGGTAAGCAGTATCCACAATACAAACTGCGTAAGCCCTACCAGCCCCACGCCTATTATCTTACCCAGCATTAGCTGCATAGGGCGCACGCTCGATATGATGACCTCTACTATACGGCTCACCTTTTCTTCTATAACACCACGCATTACCTGCGTGCCGTATATGAGCAGGCATATATATATAAGGAAAGCCGACAAGAACCCCACCGCATAGGCAGTATAGGTTTGTGCATCTTTGGCCCCGGCTTCGGTCATTTGCAGTGCCTTTATAGAAATGCGTTTTTGTGCCTTTGCCAGTACTGCCGTATCTATACCCGCATCCTTCAGGCGGCTGGCCTCGGCTATGCGGCTCAGATTGCCTTCTATGGCATCTATAGTAATGGCACTCGGGTTCTTCTCACTCAGTAGTTCTATATTCTCTTGCGAGGCAGGTATGTGCAGCAGATATTGGTACCCTTCCTTTTTGAACTTTGTTTTTTCGGTTTCGTAATTGGCCGTGGTGTAGATGTAGGTCATGGTGCTGCTGTTCTTCAGCTTGCCGGCAAAAAGGCCACTCTCGTCTATCACCTCTATTTTCTTTTCCTCGCCCATTTCATTGCCCTTTACCGCTATAAATGCAATAAGGGCAAACATGCCTATAAATAATACAGGCACCAGAAAAGTGAGTACGATAAACGACTTCTTTTTGACACGGGAAAGGTATTCGCGTTGTATAATCAGTAATATCTTGTTCATATGTTGATGGCAGTATGGTAGTGTACAATGTGGCGTTTAGTGACTGGTTGTGTTTTGGCTGTTTACCGTTCTTATAAATATCTCGTTCATGGTGGGTACCACTTCTTCAAAGTGGGTAATGCCCGCCCGCTGTGCCACAAACAGCAGTGCATCGTTGGGGGCGGTGTTTTCCTTCATGCGCACTACCATGCTGGTGCCGGCATCGCTATGTTCTTGTTTCAGAATGCTGAACGGGGCCTCATGTGCATCGGCCAATTGGTTCATGTTATAATCAAGCCGGTAGGTACCATTTCTGAACTGGTTGCGAATGGCCTTTACATTACCATCCAGTATCTTTTTAGACAGGTTTAGCAACGCTATAGAATCGCACAGCTCCTCTACCGACTCCATGCGGTGGGTAGAGAATATGATGGTAGTGCCCTTGCGGTTCAGCTCCAGAATCTCATTCTTGATGATTTCGGCATTCACCGGGTCGAAGCCCGAGAATGGCTCGTCCAGTATCAGCAGTTCGGGCTCGTGCAGCACGGTTGCCACAAACTGGGCCTTTTGCTGCATGCCTTTCGATAGGTCTTCTATCTTCTTGTTCACCCATGCCTCTATACCCAGCTTCTCGAACCACATACGCAACCGGCGTATGGCCTCGTTGCGGCTCATGCCCTTTAGCTGTGCCAGATAGATAATCTGCTCGCCAATTTCCATTTTTTTATAAAGGCCACGTTCCTCGGGCATATAGCCTATCTGCTCGGTATGTTTGCGGCTCAGGTGTTCGCCGTTAAACAGTACTTCGCCGCCATCGGGTGCCGTTATCTGGTTCAGTATACGTATCAGCGATGTTTTGCCGGCACCATTGGGCCCCAGCAATCCAAAAACCTTGCCGCGTTCTATCTCCATGCTCACATCGTTCAGTGCACGGTGTCCGGCATATTGCTTTACTATATTCTTGATGCTTATCATCAGGGTTCTGTTGTTTGTGTGTTGTTGTATTTAGTATGAATGTGATTGCGTTTTATTACACCGGTTATCGGTTTATTTGTACCCTTTCCGTCCATTTTTCGGTACGGGTCATCACGCGCAGCACATACATGCCGGGTGTTACATCTACATAGAGTGTTTTGCCTGCATGGTCTCTGGTAGTTTGGTACACTATAGCCCCCTGCATATCGTACAATGTCATTTCTGCCGGTTCTTTTACATCTTCGGGTAGCTCTACGGTAAAATGCCCATAATTGGGGTTGGGATACACCCTGATGAGCCGTGGTGCCGAAACCGTAGTTGTTGTAACGGCAGTATTTGTTGGCGTAGTGGGGCTTACAACGCCCTGCAGGCAACCCTCGCGCTCTATGCGTTTCAGGTTGGCTATGGCAAAGGTATCTTCTTCGGCAGCAGCCTGGCGGTAGAGCGCAACAGCACTATCGCAATTGCGTGGCAAGCCAAATCCGTTTTCGTGCATCCAGCCCAGGTTGTTTTTGGCACGCACACTGTTGTGTACTATGGCCCTGCGGTACAGGGCAATGGCAGTAGTATCGTTGTGCGGCACCTTGCGGCCTTTGGCATACATTACACCAAGGTTGCATTCGGCAGCACCATAGTTGTCGGCAGCCGCCAGCTTGTATAGATACAGGGCACTATCGTAGCTTTGGGCTAATCCCCATCCTTTTTCGAACAACCACCCCATGCGAAACTGCCCTGCCGAAACACCCATATTGCACGCCTTGCGGGCATACCATACGGCACTGTCCAGATTGCGGGGCACCCCAAAAGCATTCTCGTGCAGCCACGCTATATTGGCATAGGCCATGCCATAACCCTGTGCTGCCGATTGCCGGAACCACCACATGGCATCGGTGTATCGCTTCTGTTTGGCCAAAATGTGGCCATAATTGTTCTGTCCGCAATCGTCGCCGGCAAGTGCCGCCTTATGGTAAAGCTCGCCGGCGCGGTCCAGGTCTTTGGCCACGCCCCACCCAAACTCGTAATACCGGCCCAGATTTGCCAATGCGGGTGCGTATTCCTGGTTTGCGGCTTTTTGCGTCCAGTCGAGTGCTTCAGCAATCTTTCCTTGCTTCTGATATAGGTAACCAAGATTGTTTTGGGCAAAATCTACGCCCGCTTTGGCCGCACGGGTGTACCATTCTATGGCACTATCCTTGTTGGCCGGCACACCATATCCATGTTCCCACACCCACCCCATGTTGGCTATTGCATTGTTATTTCCTCTGGCTACAGCTACCCGATAGTATTGTACAGCCCTGTCGTAATTTTTGTCTACCCCCTTACCCTTTTCATAAATTTTCCCCAGCGAATTAGGGGCATGTTTATTTCCCTTTTTATCGGCAAGCTCCAGCCATTTTATTGCTTCGGAATACCGGCCACGATCGCGTAGAATAACCCCGAGATTATTTTGAGCAAAATCTTCGCCGGCCTCAGCAGCGATTGTGTAGTACTTCATGGCACTATCCTCGTTTTTTGCTATGCCTCGTCCCTTATCAAACAGCCAGCCTATGTTGCCCACAGAGGCCATATTGCCCCGTTGCGCCCCCAGCCTGAAGTACTGCATGGCTCTTGCATAGTCTGTTGCCACGCCTTCGCCCTCATCATACATCAGGCCCAAATGGTTGGGGGCGTATTTGTTGCCAAGTTCGGTGGCTTTCGTCAGGTATTGTAGTGCCTTGGTGTAGTCTTTAGGTACCCCCTTGCCTTTTTTGTAATGCCACCCTACCGAGTTGCATGCAACTGCATGGTCTTTCCCCGCAGCTTTGCTAAACCATGCCACTGCTTCGGCATCGTTTTGCGGCACGCCCAATCCCTTCTCATACAAGTACCCAATGTTGTATTCTGCTTGTGCATACCCCATGTCGGCAGCCTTACGGTACCAGTTCATTGCGGCCTCATAGTCTTGTGGTACCCCCCTGCCGTAGTAATAATTCTCCCCATTGCTGTTGTACTCGGCTGCAGAGGGTTGTGCCCATGCAGGCATACTGCACAAAGCGGCAACAATTGTGAGTGTAGCAAATGTATGTTTCATGTTCGGAAGGGAGTTGGCGAAGACTGTGTAAAGGTATTGAATATATGAAGTAAAATCCGTGTGGCATTATATTGGCGCGTAGTGTAGGGCAAGTTGGCTCCATTGTATTTGGGCAGATATGGTATAATACAACTACTTTCGGCATTGTATTTGCAGTTCAAATATCAGCATTCGCCGGGCGCGTTACGGGTATATTTTTGCTATTTTTACAGGCCGTGCCGGGGTGGTAATTCTGCAGCCCATGTCATTATTCCGAAAGTTATTTCCTGCCAAAAAAGAAAAGCCCATCTTGTCCTATCAGGACTTTTGGGATTGGTTTGTGCAAAACGAAAAGACATTTCGCAAGACCATCAATGCCAACCAGGCGGTGCCAGATAGCGTTTTGCAGATACTAAGCGAAAAGGTAAGCCAATGGCGCGAAGGTATGTTTATGGCTGCGGGACTTATAACCGGGGGCGATGTGGAACTGACTTTCTCTGCCGAAGGACGCGTAACAAATATTCCCTTTGCCGAAGAGTTTGTTGCTGCTGCGCCAACCATACCTGGGTGGCGGTTCACCGCGCTGCAACAGCCGGTGGGCGCGGCCGAAATCAGCATTTCTTTGGAGGGTTTCCGGTTTCATAAAGACAACATCAGTTTTTGCCCGGTGATACACGCCCACATGCCCGACGAGATAGAGATAGTGGTGGTACACACCGACTACTCTGCCGAAAACCGGGACACCATAGCCAATGGTACTTACATATTTCTGGATAACTGCATAGGCGAGCTACGGCTGGCCACACAAGTCGATTCGGTTTCGGTGGCAAGTGCTGCCGATGCACCGGGTGAGCTGATACCTGTGGAAAAGCTATCAGACTATCTGGATTGGCGACAGGCCGAGTTTGTAGAAAAATATCAGGCTATACAGTACGATACCACCAATGATACCTATACAATGCTGGAGGGCGAAACACCCGAAGGCATGCCGGCAGTAGCGATGGTAAACGAGCAACTGCTTAGGTGGGATGCCAAACCATCGCACCCGTGGGTGCTGGCCATACATTTGGAATATACACCACAAGAGCAAGGCATGCCCGCCCCCGAAACCTTGCAAATGCTGACCCGTATAGAAGACGAAATAGAACGATACCTGCCAGACTGGGATGGATACCTGAACGTAGCCCGGCAAACGTTTGATGGTTGTCGAACGGTTCATTTTGCGTGCAGGCACTTTCATAAACCAGCACTGGTGCTACACGATGTGGCAGCCAGATACAAGGAGCAAACCAGCATAAAGTGGGAAATATTTAAAGATAAATATTGGCAGTCATTATCTTCTTTTTTACCGCCGGAGCACGGAATCTGATACTGCCCATGCTACCCACAATGGTATTGTGCATTCCCACCTTCCGTGTTGTTTACAAGAACTGCCAAACCGCAGACAGGCCAATAAGAAATACCACTATGCCATTCAAAATATGGCATAGAAAAGTTTCTTTACCACAAAGGCTAATGTGCTGCTGCACAAATATCATATCCCAATGGCATTACATGTACCGTCCGCGTATCACATTCATATGGTGCAGGCCATGCCCGGCTATAATGTAGCCCCATGCGCGTGCCGTGGTGTTTTGCCCGTTTACATGGCAGGTTTGCTGCAACTTTAGGGTAGGAATTCTATTGAAGAGCTGTACGGTAGATTGTCTTACGGTCTGGTATTCTTCCAGCAACTCCTCCAGCGACACATTGGTAGTATCGGTGCCGGCAGCATACAAATCTTCGTCCATCAGGCTCAGTTCGGTATTGGCATCGCCACGGGCGGCAGCCAGTGCGCGGTAGGCCATTACCCGCTCGGTATCGGTAAGGTGTTGCAGTATGTCTTTTATGGTCCACTTGCCGGGGGCATAGCGGTGCCCATGTAGTGCAGGTGGCAGGCTGCGGAAAAAATTGGCCACTACTGTACCATTGGCCGCCAACACACCGGGCACAGGCCCCAGCGTAACCAATGATGTGTAGCGGTTGAAGTAAGGGGCGTATTCGGAGGGGAGCAGCTGATACATATGGCTATAAAAAACGATTGCCGACAAATATAGTCGGCAAATCGATATGAAGTAATGTATGTTGTGCTTTCCGAAGGGCTATTTTTCCAGCAACTGAGCAATAGCCGTTACCAGCTCTGACCGGGTGATGGGTACTCCCTTTATTTTGTTGTACCCTACCGCGTCTATCAGATACTTGTCGCGCAGTATTTTTATCAGTTGTCCATTATTGATCTCTGGCACCAGTATGTGCTTGTAGCGGCCCAGCATCTCGCCCAGGTTTGTGGGGAATGGGCGCAGGTAGCGCAGGTGTGTGTGTGCCACACGCTTGCCCTGTGCTTGTAGTTCCATAACGGCACTTTTTACCGCACCGTAGGTAGATCCCCAGCCTACTACCAGTACATCGCCCTCTTCGGGGCCGCTGTCCAGCGTTTGCAGGGGTATGTAGTTGGCTATCATTTCTATCTTGGCCTCACGGGTCTTCACCATATGCTGGTGGTTATCGGGGTCGTAAGAGATGTTGCCGGTAATGTCTTCTTTTTCCAGACCGCCTATGCGGTGTTCCAGCCCCGGTGTACCTGGTACGGCCCAGGGGCGCACCAGCTTTTCATCGCGCTGGTAAGGCAGGTACTTGGTTTCACCCTCGTTCAGCCCGGTACGGAAGGTTACGTTAATAGGTTTCAGATCGGCGGTTTTGGGGAAACGCCATGGCTCGGCACCATTGGCTATATACCCATCGCTCAGGAAGATAACAGGTGTCATGTGCTCTATGGCTATGCGCACGGCCTCGTATACAGCCTCAAAACAGTCGCTGGGGGTAGATGCCGATATAACCGGCATAGGGCACTCGCCATTGCGGCCATAATAGGCCTGCAGCAGGTCGCTCTGCTCGGTTTTGGTAGGCAAACCGGTAGAAGGGCCGCCACGTTGAATGTCTATAATCAGCAAGGGTATCTCCAGCATCACAGCAAGGCCCATCGCTTCAGTCTTCAGTGCCATACCTGGGCCCGATGTGGTGGTAACACCGAGGCTACCCCCATAGGCCGCACCTATGGCGGCAGTTACTGCGGCTATCTCATCCTCGGCCTGAAAAGTGCGTATGCCAAAATTTTTGTGGCGCGACAATTCATGCAATATATCGGACGCTGGTGTAATGGGATATGTACCCAGGAACATAGGCAGACGGCTCATCTCGGCTGCGGCTATGAGGCCATAAGACAGCGAAATGTTGCCGGTGATGCTGCGGTACACACCGGGGGGAAGTTTTGCTTTCTCTACCCGGTAGCGCGATGCAAAAGCTTCGGTAGTATCGCCATAGTTATACCCGGCCTGCAGGGCGCGAATGTTGCTCTCCAGTATCTCGGGGCGTTTGCCAAACTTGTCGTGCAGGAAAGACAGTGTGCTGGTAAGGTCGCGGTTGTAAAGCCAGTACAGGAAGCCCAGCACAAACATGTTTTTGGCACGGTCTTTCTCCTTAACCCCCAGTTGAATGTCTTTGAGTGCCTCGCGGGTAAGTTTGGTAATGTCCATCTTGTGCAGCTCGAAACCACGGATGGCATCAGTTTCCAGCGGGTTCGCCCCTTCGGGGTAGTTGGCCAGTCGCAGGTTTTTGGTATCAAAACCATCGGTATCTACTATGATGGTACCACCGGGTTTCAATGCCTTGAGGTTCACCTTCAGGGCGGCGGCATTCATAGCCACCAGCACATCGCAGTTGTCGCCGGGGGTAAATATCTTGTTACTGGAAAAATGGAGTTGATAACCGCTAACGCCCGGTACGCTGCCCTGTGGGGCGCGTATCTCGGCCGGAAAGTCGGGGAAGGTAGAGAGGTCATTACCCACCAGGGCCGAATTGTTGGAGAATTGGGTACCCGTGAGCTGCATCCCATCGCCACTATCACCCGCAAACTTAATGACTACATCTTCTACTACTTGAACCGGAATAGAC
>JAGKWS010000046.1 GCA_021151685.1 Chitinophagaceae bacterium | reverse complement strand
GGATAAGTGCGTACCCAAGTTGCCAGTCGGTCGCTATCTAAAAAGTCAATATGTAATTGTTCCGAGTTCGGAACATCCGCTATAGCCTCCTTCATTTTGTCGAGTCGAAGTTGAAGAAATTCATTGGTGCAAGAATCCTCCGACGATATAAGAATGTATGCCCCCTTGTTGCGAATGAGTTCTTTGATGACATCCCGTAATTGGCCCTTGGGCTTCATTTCGGAGGTTATTTTTGTAGGTGGCATGGACGGTTTTTTTACCTGAAAGCCTGTATATGGTCTGAGTATCCAACTGTTTTTTGGAGGATCTACAGTGTCTTTTACTACTACATCTAATCCTCCATCTTTTGCGTCTTGGTTTCCGCCCCACATTATTCCTCGCGTTGGAAGTCCTTCCATCCGATATTCTGTTTCGCATAGCAATCCTACTAATGAACGCAAATCATCATCACGCAGTTTCCCAATCATTTCTCCAGTAACGTCGAACATTTCCATAGTTGGTTTTAGTTTGCAAAAATAGATATGTTTATTTCCTTACAAAGTTTATGCCCCAATGTTGGGGCATAAAGCAGCAGTTTATGAAGTAGTGGAGAAGGTATCCACTTTTACTTATGGCTGTGTTTGATACTGAGATGATAGCCAGATTCCCTATTCGCCCGACATCCCAATCAAACACAATCTCCCAATACACACTACTTACCACAGGTAACCCCGTTGGGGTTTGAATAGCATTCTTTCATCTACCCCGTGCTTTGCACGGGGCTATCGTTGGGGTTGCCCTTCGGGCAGAACACATAATAGGCAAATACAGTGCTGTTTATTGTATACCACATTAGCCCGAAGGGCTACCCCAATGATAGCCCCCGGTGAAACCGGGGGAGGGTGTGTATCGCCACACAACCCCGAAGGGGGGGGGCTGATGGCAGTTGCGTGTATAAAATGGTTTATACCCTATGTGGGGCATTTGCCGGCAGGCACATATGTGGAGGTGGGCAGTGGCGAAAAGGGTGTAGCGCGTGGGATGTTTGTGAAGGAGTAGAAGATTTTTTTGAGTGCTACCCAAGAATTTGAAAGTGGTTATACGTCTATATTAATACTGGCACACACTGGTACGCGCGCACACTACTGGTCGGTAAAAGTCTACTACTTACTCTAAAAAACCGAACGATGAACAAACTCCTAACTTTTTGCTTGTGTCTTGGCTTTATGGCGGCAAACGCACAGTCACCATTCCTTACCCGAGACTCACTGAACATTAACCGCATCAATGCAATGGCGTTGGTGCATGGCGATATGTGGTACGACCCAATTACCTATGCACCGCATTGCAAGTTTCCTCCGGACACAAAGAAGAATGTGGGCTTTGTATCGTCGGTATGGTTGGGAGGCTACGATAATACCGGCGCCATACACATGGCTGCACAGACCTACCGGCAAGATGGCAACGATTACTGGCCCGGTCCGCTGGATGCGACAGGAGCGTTGAGTCTGGCTACCTCTACTGATTGGGCCAAAATATGGAAGGTAAACCGGTCTGAAGTGAACTACTTCCTTTCGTTGCCCAGCCATACTATAACCAATACGCCGGCATCTATCCTTACATGGCCCGGAAAAGGTAATGCAAATGCTACCGGGAATGGCGGTGTATCTCTTACTATATCCAACGATATGGCCCCCTTCAAAGACTTGAATGGGGATGGCATCTACCAGCCGCTGAATGGCGAGTATCCCGACTTTCCCGGAGAGCAGGCTTTGTGGTGGGTGTTTAGCGATAATGGCCCTACACATACCCAAACCAATGGTGCCCCGCTGAAGGCCGAAATACAGGTACTGGCTTATGGCTACAACCGCGGTACGCTGATAGATTATGCGGTGTTTTACGACTATACCATCATCAACCGGTCGGCATTGAACTATAACAATATGCGCATGTCGGTATGGAGCGATGTAGATCTTGGTTATTATCTGGACGACTATATAGCGGTAGATTCGGCACGCCGCATGGGTATTGTATACAATGCCAACAATGATGATGGTGCTGCTGCCGGCCATCCGACCGGGTCTTACGGAGCCAATCCTCCGGCATCGGGGGTTGCCATTCTCCGGTTTCCGGGCGATGTGGGCAGTACATTGGTGCCCATGGGTAGTTTTGTTTCCTATGAAAATTCTCCGGCTGTAAATGGTAATCCGGTGAGCATTTCAGATTTCAATTACTACATGCATGGACAGAAGAGAGATGGTACGCCATTTCCTATAATAGACGATTCGTGGGACGAATGCGCCAGCAGCAATCCTGCGGGCGACAGGAGGGTGGTACAAACTACCGGCGATTTTTCGCTGGCAGCAGGCGAAAAAGTGCATATTGTGATTGCATTGGTGGTAGATAGCAACGCCAACGGATGCCCATCGGTAGATTTGGGTGGGGTAAAAACGATAGCAGATACCGCGCGGAATACTTTTACCAATCCGCCACCGACACTGGGCGCATCTTCTGTTGTTACCGCAAATCACACGTTGCGGGTCTATCCAAGTCCGGCTGGAAGTATGGTGTATGTGTCACCGGGCACTGCCGTAAGTGGGGTGTGGTATGTATCTGTACTCGATGTAATGGGGCGTATAGCTGCTACGGCAACGGCTACAGGTACACAAGCAAGCATTGACATCAGCATTTTGCCACCGGGTACTTATGCCGTACGGTGTATAGTGGATGACAAAGTACTGTCCTCGAGGTTTGTAAAAGAATAGATTTTGGAAACAGTTACAATGAAAAATGGCCGGATTTTCCGGCCATTTTTCATTGTCGGGTTAGTTGCTATTTCGGTTGTTTTTGCGGTAGGGTAGTGCGGTACACCCTGTACAGCAGCCAGATGGTAAACAGGGTAATGCCGCCCATTATGTACCCCAGGGTATCGAAGTGCTGTAGCGGGCTGTGGGGTGTTTCCTGTACAATGATGAGGCCACCTATGCTGGCGGCTATGCCCCCGGCTATCTGCTGCAAAGACGAGTTGATACTCATGAATGCGCCACGGTCGGGCATGTCTGGTACGCTGCTTACTATAGCCATAGAGGGAACCATGCGGCCCATGATGCCGGCCATCATCAGTACGTTGATGCTGACCACCGCCCATAGTGGTGTAGGGCCGAGGTTGGTGTAGACAATGGCCATAATAACCACCCAAACGGAGGCTATGGCAAAGAGGCGAAATTTATTCACTTTGTCGGCAAGGCGGCCCATGAGGGGCATAACTACAAGCGAGCCTATGCCCGATAGCATGAACAGCCATACAAGGTCTTTGGCATTCAGTTGCAGGTTGTTGATGGCAAATGCACTGCTAAACGGCATTATCATAAAGCCTCCAACCGAGAGCATGCAGGTAACAATAAAGGCATTGAGGTAGCGTGGGGTAGATATATTGTGCCATAGATGTTGCAGGGCGTTGCTGTCTTTCTGTGCGGCAAGGTGTGCTACCACCGGTTGCAGCTTGCCCAGTATGAGCAGGAGTATGACCGTACCCATGCCGGCCACCATGAAAAAGGGCGCAGGCCAGCCCCACCATTCGGCTATCTTCAGGCTGATGGGTATACCCATTACCTGACTGGCCGCAAAGCCCATTTGCACAATACTCATGACGCGGCCGCGTTGCTCTGGGGCAAACAAGTCGGTGATGATGGCCATGGATACCGAGCCGATAACCCCGCCAAAAATGCCGGTGAACACCCGTGCGCCTATCAGTTGCCAATAGTTGGTGGCCAGGGCGCAACATACCGTACCCACTACAAAACCCGAGTAGAAGAATACCAGTAGTTTTTTGCGGTCGTACTTATCGGCAAAGCCAGCCACCAGCAAGCCCGAAATGCCAGCACTGATAGCATAGGCTGCTACTGCTTTGCCAAAACGGGCAGGAGTAAGGGCCATAGACTTCATGAGCATATCGCCAAGGGGTGACATGACCATAAAATCGAGCACGACAGAAAACTGTGTGATGGCCAGTAGGAAAATGATGAATTTTTGATAACCGGTAAGGGCTGTGGGAGCGGTTGTGGTACTCATATGTTGCGGGAGATGACACCGCCCGCAGGTAAGTGCAGGCAATGGCCCGCAAAGCTATCAAATATGTATCATGTATTTATTTGTATGTAGCAGTGATATTTTGGGTGATACCCCGAAAATCATCGTTTGCGCTTGCTTTTGTATGCCGATAGGGCAATACTGGTAATGGCATCGAGGCGGTGATGCTCCAGTGCTACCTCGTCGCTGTACACCTTTAGCAGCGCATCCCATGCACGTTTGTTTTCGGCATTTACTTTGGCTGCGGTGGTGCTTATCAGTTCGCTGGCATCTTTGCTGCATTTGCAGCCGGGGTCTACCATGCGCAGTACGGCCAGTCCGCTATCGAAGTGACGGCCGGCTATAAGGGTGCGTGCTTCTTGTATCTGGCGGCTGCAATATTGGTTTTCGTAGGCAGTGTAGGCTGTTACAGCCATTTTTTGTGCCTGTGGGTAGCAGGTAGTAGCGGCATTGGGTACCGATAGTAGCATGACCAATGCACCTTCGTACTCTTTACGCTTCATGAGTGCATCGGCCTCGTGGGTTATGTCGGTACAGTGCTGTGCGTAGTAGTCGGTTATCTTCTCTTTTGTGGTGTTTATAAAGGTAGTAAGCGTGGCATCGCTGCTACTGATGGTGCTGAGTGCGTTGGTAATGGCGGCTTCTTGTGTGGCCCCGCTACCGCGTATTTTTTTGGTGGCCGATGCAAATACGGTTTTTGTACCCGTCTGTGCTACAGTCAGGTTTAGCTCGGCATTTACAACGGTTATTTGTTTCATGCCCCCGTCGGCTACATTGGTCTCCAGTATGGTTACAGTGGGTATCAGCAGAAAGCTACTGCTACCTGCTGTCGCCATGCCGTTACGTGTGGCCAGTTGTATGCATTTTATGTCCAGTTGGTTTTGTTGTGCTTCGGTAAGCCCTTCCATGGTAGGGGGGAGGGTTACGGACAGCATTATTTTGCCTATATCCTCGCGGGTTTGTGCAAGGGCGGTAGTGCACAGTAGCAGCAGTGTGGCTATAATACGGGTCATGGGAGGGTATTTACTTAATGGTGATGTAGATGGTATTTCCCTTTACGTCTTTGGCGGGCTCCAACCCTATGGACTTTAGATATTTGAATAGCTCCAGCGCAAAGCGGTTGGCATTGTAGTTTTTGCCCGTGGCCTGGTCGCGCAGGGGTATGCGCACATCGTCGCATATCATGCGCAGGTCGGTAGTGCCCTGTATGTGGTAATTGTTTTTGTAGGCGTTTTTGCTCAACCATTCCTCCAGCACGTCGGAAAATGGGAGGTCCTGCCCCTTTATAACTGACGACATTTTGTAGGCCGACTCCTGCCCGAAACTGATGTCGATGAGTACAGAGCGGCCATTGTTCACTATATCGGTAAACTTGGTTTGCAGGGTGTTCATCATATCGGCACCACAGGCTTCTACGGCCTTGCTGGTGAGTTTGCCATAGTCGTCGGTAAAGAACTTGCCGCTACTGCCCACCTTGTTGGCCAGCGAGTTGCCCCCGGCGGCTTCGTAGGCCGAGAGGATGACATTGACCGAATTGCCGCTTGCGCCCGGTTGCGCTACTACCTCTACCTGTACATACATATCGGCCCCGGATGATTGTATGAGCTGGCTTTTTATGTCGTCCTGATTTTCGGAAGTGAATACCTTGTTGTCATTAGCGGCTTTTAGCCTGCCCACAAAGTCTACAGTGCTGAACCCACGGTTGTCAAACGCTTCTTTTACCTTGGTTATAGCAATGCGGCGGTTGGCATCGGCATCGAGCACGGTGCGTATGTCTTCGCCCTCTTTGGTAAAAGGTACTACCATTATACGGGGTTGTACGGTGTTTGTTTGTCCGTAACTTTCGATGGCTGGTGCTTGCGCAAGGGCAACTGGTGAGGCTGCCAGAAGGGGAACTATAAGAAGAAGATGTTTCATGCGGTTTGTTTCTAAAAGCCAAATTTTCTGATAACCTTATTGTCTTCAAGGTCTTTGCGCAGTGCCTGCAGGTTGATGGTCATATCCATCATCAGGCTGCGTGTGTGCTTTTTACCTTTCACCACATCGCCCACGGGGGCCGCATTGGTAATAAAGGTCTGATAGCGGCTGTCCATCAACCGTTCCAGATAGGCGGTGTGTTTGCGCTGTGCCTCTTGCTCCGGTATATCTATAAGTGCGGTTGGTGCGTCGGAGCCGGGTATGCCGCGGTACAGTAGCATATAGAATGCAGCCCGTGCAGCTTCGGCACTTGCTTCTGCTTCGTTTTTGCCCGTGCCCGATGTGCGTACGGTTATGGTGCCGTTGCCTCCATACAGGTAAGATACCTGCCCCATGGCGGCGGGTAGCAGCCCCAGTATCAGTAATAATGTGAGTATGTGCTTCATGGTGGTGGGTTAGTCTTCGTATATGGTAGTGGCTTCTATCTTTTGGTGTGCGCTGATGGCCGCGGCAACGTCTTCGGTCTCGTCGGTGATGGCTACGGTACAAAAGTTGTCATCATCTACCTTTTTTACCTTGCCTGTAGCAATTTGTTTTTTGCGGGTCATATTTTCGCCGTTTACCACCAGTGTTTGCAGCACTATTAGTTTCATTTTCTGGCCTTCTTCTACCCCCATGCTACGGCCCCCTGCTACCAGTAGCATGGCCGCTTTGCCGCTTTTGGTGGTTTTTTCAACACTTACTACGGCAAATGTGGCGGGAAAGTTTTCTGATACAAATACCTGTATTTGGGGGTAGATGTCGTTCAGCGATTTTTTGAAGGCTTTTTCGTGGGCACTTACTCCATAGTCGCGCCCGCCCGAGGCGGCTGCGGCACCTGCAGCCACGCCCGCAACGGCACCTACGCCCGGTACCAGCGAGCCTACAGCCAGTGCGCCACCCAGTATGCCGGCACGCTTCACGGTTTTGCCGTGGTTGCCGCCCTTGGTATCTATCACGTCGGACTTGATGGTGTGGCCGGTAGTTACATCGAGCACGCTGAGGGATATGGTCATTTTACAAACCTGTCCGTCGTTGGTGTAGTGGGTTACATCGCCCGATATGAGGTACTGGGCACCAAGGCTTTTGCCCTGCTCTACCACCTTGCCGTCTATAAAGCTTTCTGATTTTTGCAGGTTGCGTTCTTTGTCTACAAGTGAAAATTTTGATCGGTCTACCACTATAAAGCGGTGTGTTTCTACAAAGCTTTGCGTGAGGCGCAGGGTTACTTCTTCCAGAAAGTCGCGGGAAAGGCCGGGAACTGTCCCCGTTACAGGTACTATGCCAACAATAGTTTTATTATCTTCCTGACAATGAGCACAGATGCTGTGTATTGCCAGGAGTAGGGCAATGAGTATATGTTTCATTTTTTATGCGTATTTGGCAAATATAGTGGCTGGCATTGACTTATTTATGTGGTAAAGCTGACTATACAGGTGTTGTATGTTTGGGTATATTACAATGTATTGATAATCAGGAAATATTTTTTAATGACGGGTACAACGTGCATGTTTTCTTGGTTGGATGCGAGACATGAGTGGGATTGAATTTATGATGCGATACGGAATTGTAATTGTTTATGTGATGTGTAAAAGGGGATGTATGGGTGAAAAAGTTACTTTATTGGCACCCAAGTACATAATATAAAACAAGCACACTGGCGACAATGAAATAATAAACCTAAATTGCGCCACTAATGAAGGTGGCGCTTGTACAAGACTGGTTTAATGCCAATGGCGGTGCAGAAAAAGTTGTCGGGGAGATTTTAGAAACCCTCCGCGACGACGAAGTGGCCATTTATGCCTTGTTCAATAAGTTTGGGCCAGAGTCTACACAATCTATACTGAAGGGGAAGCCTGTAAATGTATCGTTGTTGCAGTATGTGCCTTTTGTGCGCAGTTTTTACCGTTACTTCTTGCCGGTGATGCCGTGGCTCATGGGGCGTTTCCATTTGAAGGGGTATGATCTGGTCATTTCTACTTCTCATGCCGTGGCCAAGGGTTTTCGTAGCCAGCCGGGCATACCCAATATTTGTTACTGCCATACCCCATTGCGCCCCATATGGGATATGTATGACGATTATGCTGCATCGCACTCGCTGGGCAAGTCGTTTATGTACCGCAAGTTTGTAGAATGGCTGCGCCGGTGGGATGTGGCTACAGCCAACCGGGTAGATTTTTTTATAGCCAACTCGCGGCACATACAGCAGCGTATAGCCCGTAGTTACAACCGGGAATCGGTAGTGATATACCCTCCGGTGCGTACGGGCATGTTTGGGTTGTGTGAGGAGCCCCGGCAGGAATACTATATGTGCCCCGGCCGGTTTGTGCCGTACAAAAAGATAGATATGGTTATCAGAGCCTTTCAGCAAATGCCCGATAAGCGGCTGGTACTGATAGGCGAAGGATGGGGGGCATCGGGCTTTGACGATATGCTGCGCGGCCACCCCAATATAGAATGGCTGGGCTACCGCGATGATGCTGAGGTGATACGCTATATGCAGCAAGCCAAGGCATGTATATTTGCGGCTAAGGAAGATTTTGGCATCATGTGTGTGGAAACGCAAGCCTGTGGCACGCCGGTGCTGGCACTGGACTATGGAGGGTATCAGGAGACGGTAGTGGATGGTGTTACCGGTTATTTCTTTGCCGAGCAAACGGAAGCCGCTGTAATAGAAGCAGTGAAAAAGATGGAAGAACGCCCGCTGACCGACCACTGTGCGATACGCGAGAACGCGCTGCGATTCTCGGACGACAGGTTCCGTAAAGAGTTTACTGCATTTGTGCAGCAGTCGCTGGCTCGTTTTGGTTCTTAGAGGGCTCTTATAAATTTCTTATCTGTATAAAAACTGTAGTGCATTATGGCAATTTTCGGCAAGCTGGGTAAATATCAGAATTTGGGTCTGCTGGTGATGCGCATTGGTCTTGGTGCCATGCTGATACTGCATGGAAAGGACAAACTGATGGGAGGCCCCGGCACGTGGACTGAACTGGGACAGGCTATGGGCAAGCTGCACATACATTTTTTACCGGCTGTTTGGGGCTTTTTATGTGCGGTAACCGAAACCATTGGCGGTCTGTTTGTGATGTTGGGTTTGTGGTTCCGGGTGGTATGTTTGTTTTTGGTCATCAATTTCATAGTGGCAGCTATTTACCATTATACGGGTCTGCCTCGTCTCATAGAGGCTGCGCACGCCATAGAGCTGGCTTTTACTTTCTTTGGTCTCATGTTTACAGGTGCTGGTGTTTGGTCGGTAGATAAGAGTTGATCTTTTTTTAGCCGAACGTGCATATCCTGTTCGTTATGTGTTGGTAAATATTAACGCATAGCGTAGCCGGGCAATTGAGGGTATGCCGTAATTTTGCATCTGCTCAGGTAAAATATCAAATTTTATGAAATTTACATATTATGGTCATTCCTGTTTTTTGATAGAAACAGGTGGCAAGAAGTTTTTGTTCGACCCGTTTATTTCTGGCAACGAGCTGGCAGCGGGTATAGATGTAAATAGTATAGAGGCCGATGTGATATTGGTGTCGCATGCACATGCCGATCATATTGCCGATCTGGTGGCCATTGCAAAACGTACCAATGCATTGGTAGTGAGTAACTGGGAGATAATTGTATGGGCACAGCAGCAGGGTATTACCAATGTACACCCCATGAACCTTGGTCCGGCCCGTTTCTCATTTGGCAAGATGCACTACCTGCCTGCGGCACACAGCAGCAGCCTGCCCGATGGTACATATGGCGGCAACCCCGGTGGTTTTTTGTTTCATGATACCGAGCGTAAATTTTACTATACCGGTGATACCTGCCTGACCATGGATATGCAGTTGGTGCCACAGTATGCTGCGCTCGATTTTGCCATTATGCCCATAGGTGGCAACTTTACCATGGATGCCGATGATGCCCTGATTGCAGCTGGCTTTATAGGATGCAACAAGATAATAGGGGTGCATTTCGATACGTTTGGCTACATACGTATAGACCACGATGCGGTGAAAGAAAAATTCAGAACTGCGGGGAAAGACTTAATATTGCCGGGTATAGGTGAAACTATAGAGTTGTAGGTTTTTAATAATATTATTAACATTATACGGTCTGGAAACGGGCCATGCCACCCGGTAACAAAGGTGGCGCAGGGTTATGGCGAAAGTAATTGCAATTGCAAATCAGAAGGGGGGCGTGGGGAAAACAACCACAGCTATTAACATGGCGGCAAGTTTGGCCGTTTTGGAATATAAAACGCTGCTGGTGGATGCCGACCCACAGGCCAACAGCACTACGGGCAATGGTTTCGACCTGAAAAACATTCAACTGAGCCTGTATGACTGTATGGTGAATGAAACACCGGCCGGGCAGGTGATACTGGAAACAGAAACACCGAACCTGCACCTGATACCGAGTCATCTGGACCTTGTGGGTGCCGAGATAGAACTCATTAACCACCCCAACCGTGAGCATGTGATGCGCAAAGCACTGGATGCGCAGGCCGATAATTATGATTTCATCATTATAGATTGTTCGCCATCGCTGGGTTTGATAACAGTAAATGCCCTGACTGCTGCCGATAGTGTGGTGATACCGGTACAGTGCGAGTATTTTGCCCTTGAGGGACTGGGTAAGTTGCTGAATACCATTAAGATAGTGCAAACGCGCATCAATAACAAGCTGAAGATAGAGGGTATATTGATGACGATGTATGATGGTAGGTTGCGTTTGTCGAATCAGGTTGTGGAAGAGATAAAGAACCACTTTGGCGATTTGGTGTTCAATACCATACTGCACCGCAATACACGACTGGGCGAGGCTCCAAGTTTTGGTATGCCTGCCCTGCTGTATGATGCCGAAAGTACGGGTGCCATCAATTATCTGAACCTGGCGAAAGAGATTTTGCAGAAGAACAATATGACCAAGATCAAGAACGAGGACAAGATCATAGAGTCGTAATACAGGCTGGGCCATTCTTTGGCAAAGCAAACCATAATATTATTTATACTTATCAGTAAAGCATGTCGCAAATTAATAAGAAACAAGGGCTGGGCAAGGGTATCAGGGCACTGCTGGATACCATAGAAGAAGAAGTACAAGCCCCTAAGCCGGGTGTGCCAGCCGTTTCGGGACAAAACACCAATGCCATTGCACGCATCAGTCTGGACCAGATAGTGGTGAACCCCAAGCAGCCACGCCGCGATTTTGATGAACAGGCATTGAGGGAGCTTGCTGAGAGTATTAAACTGCATGATGTAATACAGCCGGTAACCGTTATAAAAATGGGGCCGGGCACTTACCAACTGATAAGTGGTGAGCGCAGGTGGCGCGCTACGCGTATGGCGGGCCTTGCCGACATACCCGCCTACATACGCACTGCCGATAGCCAGGGTATACTGGAAATGGCCCTGTTGGAGAACCTGCAGCGCGAGGACCTGAATGCGATAGAAATAGCCCTGAGTTACCGCCAGTTGATGGATGAATGCGGACTGACACAGGAACAGGTATCGGAAAGGATGAAGAAGGAGCGTAGTACTGTAGCCAACTACCTGCGCCTGCTGAAACTGCCCCCCGACATACAGAAAGCTGTACGCGACAGCCAGATAACTATGGGGCATGCCCGTGCCATAATAGGGTTGGAACACGTAGAGCAACAGTTGTATGTGTACCGCGAAATAGTGCAGCGTGGCCTTTCGGTAAGGCAGGTAGAGCAGATGGTGAAAGAAATGGCCAATGACTCTACACCGGCTGCCCCCAAGGTAGCCACCGCACCGGTGAAGCTGCCTATAGCCTACAAACGTATTGAGGACAGTATGGCATCGCACTTTTCGACCAAGGTAGATCTGGACCGGAAAAAGAGTGGGAAAGGCCGAATAGTGATAGAGTTTTACAGCGACGAAGATCTGGAGCGAATAATGGCTAAGATGAGCCTGTAGACAGTGTAGGGCATGTGCCACAAAAATAATAGGATTGTATAGGGTATAGTATGAAAATAGCATTGGTAGGATACGGCAAAATGGGCAAGGCCATAGAGCAGATAGCCCTGAGCCGGGGCCATGAGGTGGTGCTGCGTATAGCAGGTAGTAACCGCGCCGCTATGACCCCCGATAGCCTGAGACAGGCCGATGTGGTCATAGAATTCTCGACCCCGGAAGCCGCCTATGACAATGTAATGGAATGCCTTGCTGCGGGTGTAAATACGGTATGTGGTACTACCGGCTGGCCCACGCAACAGCCCGAGGCGACCCGATATGCAGAGGTGCACAAAGTTGGTTTTTTGCATGCTACCAACTTTAGTATAGGGGTCAATATTTTCTTTGAGGTGAATACGTTGCTGGCTCGGCTGATGAACGGACATGAAGAGTACCATGTATCTGTAACGGAGACGCACCACATACATAAAAAAGACAAACCGGGTGGTACTGCCATATCGGTAGCCGAACAGATAATAAATAACATAGGCCACAAAACAGGATGGCAGATGGCCGAAGGTGTTGCATTGCCACCTAATGTACTGCCAGTGGAGGCACACCGTGTGGGTGAGGTACCAGGTACGCATGTAGTACGCTACGCATCGGCGGTAGATGATATAGAGATTGCCCATACGGCACACAACCGGTCTGGTTTTGCATTGGGGGCGGTACTTGCCGCAGAATTTCTGGTGGGTAAGCAGGGCGTATATACCATGCGCCACGTGCTGGGGCTGGGGCACCAATAATGGTGCTATACACTACAATGGCACCGATGCACAGCGAGTTGCCACATTGTTTTTGCTACCCTGACATATATTGTATTGTTATTCAATTTATGTGATGCGAATTGCCAATATATTGCCAAAATTCCGAACGAAATTATTAGATTTGCCAATCTCTGATACTTGCTGTGCGGCAACTGTGTGTTGCTGTGCGTAATTATTACTTAACACAAAGGTTATTTTTAAAAAGAAGAACATGAAAAGAAGTGTTTACTTATCAAGCCTGATGGCACTTTGCTGTACCCTGTTTGCCTTTAGTTCGCGGGCACAGGCACCGGCAGTGACCACAAACCCTGTCTCTGCCACTATTTGCGCAGCCGATACTGCATGGTTTCACATTGCCGCATCTGGTGCTACTCCGCTCGATTTTCAGTGGGAGTTTTCGACCGATGGTGGTACCACATGGGACACTACTGCTGACGGCTCTGTGTATGAAGGTACTTTCAACGATACGCTTCGTGTGATAGGTACTGCTGTAATGAATGGTACCCGTTATCGTGCGCTTGTTTTCAATACTTCCGGTTCTGATACTTCTGATGTAGTGACACTGTCGGTACATGTACCTGCTGGTGCTATTTCCGGTCCTTCAATAGTATGTAGGGCAGGTACAATAACTCTTGCCAATGCTGCGGTTGGCGGTACATGGGCTACGATGCATCCTACGGTATCTACCATTACCAGTGGTGGCGTGCTGACTGGTGTAGGCTTTGGCCGTGATACCGTAACTTATGATGTAACCAATGCTTGTGGTACCTTCAATGAAGAGTATGCTATACGCGTAGATACTACTATGGTTGTAGCTCCCATTGCAGGGCCTACGGCGGTGTGTGCCGGTAATACCATTACCCTTACCAACAGCAACACTATAGGTACACACACATGGATGGTGGGTGTTACCGGCCGTTCTATCATATCGGCCGCTGGTGTGCTTACCGGTGTGTCTGCTGGTTTGGATACTGTAATGTATCACATCTCTAATGCTTGTAATACTGTTGATACTTCCATGTTGGTGCATGTAGAAACACTGCCTGCTGCAGGTACAGTATCTGGTCCATCGGCTGTGTGTGCCGGTAGCTGGATTACTCTGACTTCGAGTGTAACCGGAGGTATCTGGTTGAGCGGTACGCCTTCTGTAGCTGTTGTAAGCTCTGTGGGTAATGTAACTGGTATAGGTTATGGTACATCCGTTATTTCTTACTACCAGAGCAATAGCTGTGGTGCAGCCATAGCAACATGGCCTGTGACTGTAGATATTACTGCTCCTGCCATTATAGGTAATGACAGCGTGGGTATAGACTCTACTCTGGCACTTACTAACATAGTTCCCGGTGGTGTATGGTCTTCTACTGTAGATGCTATTGCTACAGTAGGCAGCTCTACGGGTATTGTAACAGGTGTGGCTACAGGTGTGGCTACCATCCGCTACAGAATTACGAATACATGCGGTACCAGTGTAGCTACTACGCCAATGCATGTTGGCCCATTGCCAGATGCAGGTACCGTTACAGGGCCTGATACGGTGTGTGTGGGTGCTACAATTACACTTACTCCTTCTGTAGCAGGTGGTACATGGACCACCAAGAACGATACCAATGCTACAGTAGACCTGAACACAGGTGTGGTAACTGGTCACCGCTCTCGCCGCGATACTGTTTACTACTATGTAACTACAGCATTTGGCCGTTCTCGTGTTGTGAAACCAATTTTTGTAAACGAACCTCCAGTGTTTGAATTGATTGCACCGGCTGCTGTAGCTGTTGGTGGTTACTATACACTTACTGTTACGCCTACATCGGCATTGGGTGGTACATTTACTACAAGCAATGCTACTATGACTCCGCTTATTGGTTATGGGTTCTTTGTGGTGATGGGTACTGGTACATCGGTGTTTACTTACAGCAAAACAAATGGTTGCGGAACAACAACAAAAAGGGACACAGTATCTCTCTTGTTGCCTGGCGAAGTTAAATCTGTAGGTTTGGGCTTTGCTTCAATGAAAGTGTTCCCTAACCCAACTCAGGGTAAACTGACAGTGGACCTGAATACAAACACCAACGAGCAGGTTACACTGGTGCTTACCAATGTTGCGGGCCAGAAAGTGCAGGAGTTTGTGGTGCCTGCCAACAAGCAAAATGAAATTGAAATCAACCAGCCTGCGGGTGTGTATATGATGACTGCTGTAACGCAGGATGGCAATCGCCATACTGCTACTATCACAGTTACCAGATAATAGCAGCAGATAACATATAGTGCAAAAAAGCCGGAGGTAAACACTTCCGGCTTTTTTGTGCTTATGCCTTGAGAACAATATATTTGTTGTGTTGTGAGCAAAGTACCACCAAAATCGAAAACGACTACCGGTAACGATAGTTTGGCAAAGCCGGCGGCACCGGCACCATTGGCTATACCATACCCTGTGTGGTTGCTGGTGGTTGCTGTATTTTTAGTGTATTCCCGTTCATTTGGCCTCGGATATACCGAGCTGGATGATACCATATTTGTGCGCGAATTTGGTGCGTGGAATGAGGATGTAACCAATGTTTTCCGAGCCTTTGGCCGGGGCTTGTTTGATGCGGGTAAAGACCCATATTATCGTCCTTTGTTTTCGGTGGCTATGATACTGAACTACCAAATGAGTGGCGATAGTGCCGTGGGCTACCATGTGGTGAATGTATTGCTGCATATGGGGGCTGTGGTACTGTTTTACCGCCTGTGCCTGCGGTTGGGTGTAGCACAGGTGCAAAGTTTTGTGTTGGCCCTTGTTTTTGCTGTACATCCTGTCATCTGTCAGGCGGTGGCATGGATACCCGGCCGTAACGATACGTTGCTGGCTATTTTTGTCTTGTCGTTCATGTTGCGGTCTTTGCGGTATAGCAAGGACGGACACCGGCCGGCAGACTTGTTGCTATCGGCATTGTTTCTGTTATGCGCCTATTTTACCAAGGAGACGGCAGTATTTGCGGCACCGGCAGCATTGGCATTGCACATAGGATACATGGGGCGTAGTTTCCGCAACAAATCGCTATTGGTGCAGTATGTGGTGTGGGTGGTGTGTTTTGGTGTCTGGTATGGGGCACGTGCTGCAGCTACCATTGCGGGCTCTGGTATAGGCACGGCTACTGCCTTTGCCGATTTGTGGCACCGGTTGCCGGTGGTGTTACAGTATTTGGGTAAAATATTTTTACCGGTAAACCTCAGTGTTTTTCCTATACAGAAAGATACAGTGCTGTGGTATGGTATAGTGGCTGCAATAGTTTTGGTGGCTGTAATAGTGCTATCGCGCAAGGGGCAAGTAAAGGCTATGGCGGCGGCTATTGCCTGTTTCTTTTTGTTTCTGATGCCGGCCTTGCTGGTGCCCGATGAGCTGAACCGCCAGACATTTGAACACAGGCTGTACCTGCCGCTGATGGGGCTGTTGCTGGTGTTGCCGCAAACCATATTGCTGCCACAGGTGGGCGATGCCAAAAAGTTGGTGATGGTATGGGGTGGGGTATGTATGCTGTTTGCAGGGCTCAACTACAACCACCAGCAATACTTCAACGATCCGTTGGTGTTTTGGACACAGGCGGCGGAAACATCGCCTAATTCGGCCTATGCCAATATGATGCTGGCTGCAAGGTTAGACAAGTCTGAAGTGCAGCGGTCTGAGGCCATGTTTCGTAAGGCATACCAGCTGAACCCTAAGGAGAAGTACCTGAATTTTTATATGGCCGAGGTGTTGCAGCGCAAAGACTCGGTACTGGCATCGGAGCCGTATTTGCTGGCCGAAAAGCAGATTTCGGACTACATTAAGTGCGACTTTTATATGGCGCGGGTGCAGATGGAGAAGGGCGACCGTATGGGGGCTATAGCCAGCCTGGAAAGGTACCTGAGCCGGGACATGTATGATGCACCGGCTCATAACAACCTCTTACTGCTGTTGCTGGATGCCGGCCAGACAGAAAAAGCCCGGGCGCATATAGCAGCAATGAAGCAGATGGGAATGACTGTTCATCCGGCAATAATGGCCCGGGCGGGAATGTAATGCGGCGTATGGTTTACGCTTCTTTCATTATCTCGTGACCCAGCTTGTCGCGCTTGGTCTTGAGGTAAAAGTGATTATGCTCGTTGGGGGCAATTTCTATGGCTACATTTTCTACAATCTCCAGTCCGTAGCCCAGTATGCCGGCACGTTTGCGGGGGTTGTTAGACATCAGCTTCATTTTAGACACACCGAGGTGGCGCAGTATTTGTGCGCCCACGCCATAGTCACGTTGGTCGTTTTTGAAGCCCAATGCCAGATTGGCCTCTACAGTATCCTTGCCTTCCTCCTGTAGTTTGTAGGCTTTCAGCTTGTTCATAAGCCCTATGCCACGGCCCTCCTGATTCATGTAGAGTATAACCCCCTTGCCTGCGGCTTCTACCATTTTCATGGCAGCTTCCAGTTGGTCACCACAGTCGCAGCGCAGCGAGTGCAGTATGTCGCCGGTAAAGCAGGAACTGTGTACCCTTACCAGTACGGGTTCTTCTTCGGTCCATTGGCCCTTGGTGAGTGCCAGATGCATCTCGCCTGTGTTGGTTTGTTTGAAGGCTACCAGTTCGAAGTTGCCGTATTTGGTAGGCATCTGTACCCGTACTTCTTCCTGTATGAGGCTTTCGGTACGCAGGCGGTAGCTTATGAGGTCTTTGATAGAGATTATTTTCAGGTCGAATTTTTTGGCTATCTCCAGCAGCTCGGGCATGCGTGCCATGGTGCCATCGTCGTTCATTATTTCTACCAGTACGCCGGCAGGTTCCATACCGGCAAGACGGGCAAGGTCTACCGTAGCTTCGGTATGGCCGGTGCGGCGCAGTACCCCCTCGCTACGGGCGCGTAGCGGGAAGATGTGGCCCGGCCTACCCAAATCTTCGGGTTTTGTGGCAGGGTCTATGAGTGCCTGTACTGTTTTGGCGCGGTCTTGTGCGCTGATGCCTGTAGTGCAGCCATTGCCAATGAGGTCTACCGATACGGTAAATGGTGTTTGGTGTAGTACGGTATTGTTTTGCACCATCAGGTTCAGATTCAGCTCATCGCAACGTTCTTCGGTAAGCGGGGCGCAGATAAGGCCGCGCCCGTGCTTCGACATAAAGTTGATTATTTCGGGAGTTACATTGCGTGCCGCAGTCACAAAATCGCCCTCATTCTCTCTGTCTTCATCGTCTACTACTATCAGCAGTTTGCCCTGTTTCAGGTCTTCCAGTGCGGCTTCTATTGTATCCAGCATATTAGTTGCATCGGTTTTAGACGTACCCGATTGCTTTTTCGTGTGCAAAGGTACAATGTAATGTGCTATACATAATCAGTGCTTGCGGTATGGTGTGGGGTACCGCTCGCAGTAGATGCCTGCTAATACCATACGCATGGCAGTGCCGTGCGGCCCTGTCCTTTCACAACGTATTGCAGGCTCAGCTCTAAACCTCTACTGTACATATGCATTGGTTGTTTGTCGCGGTACATTCTGTAGCATGCAAGGATGCGCCATTCGTTGCGGGCTGCGCCGGTGCTTATTCCCATATTTTGCTGATATGGGCACCACAGGCCGGCAAACCAAGCTGTCTTTTTGGGTTGGTAACGAACGTCAACCCCGGCCCTGAGATAGTTTATAGCAAAACCAAAATCGTACATGAATGAAGGGCGTATGGTCCATTTTGGTGTGAGGCCTATTTCGCCAGCTAAGAGTACCGAATGGTTGGCATGTATCTTGGAGTTTCTGGTAAAATACCGTGTTTCGGCATCGGATGCGTACCGTGGAAATGCAGAGCGGGCACCTGCTAATAGCCGTATTCTATTACTCAGTTGCTGTGAGTAGGCAAGTCCGGCACCCAGATGCCGAACATTGATGTGCGCTTTTTGCCCCTCGGGATAGGTAGCGTTGCTGCTGTAAAAGCTAACAATGAATGGAATTTGTTCCCGGCCATATTCTACCCCGGCAGAAAGCTGACGCTTGCTGTTTTTGCTGCGCAAATGCCATGCAGCAAACAACTTGCCGGTATTGGTTTGGATTGGGTAGTCTGTTGTACCCATAAATTGGTATTGCATACCTATGCCTGCATACTGCCTGCCTTTGCTCCACGATTTTGTACGGTAGTCGGCACTGGTGGTATTGGTAATACCACGCCATTTTTGGTCAAAGCCATACGGGTAGGGGTTGTATACTGTATTTACCCGCAGGGTGCCGTTGTGCATACCGGTTAGGGCGGGATTGAGGAGAAGGGGGGCGCCATCGGGTAGTAAATAGAATTGTGTATATGCGCTGGTGGCAGCCAACAGTAAAAGTACGGTGGTGAGTATTTTTTTCATGGTAAGTATTGTTTTTTTTTTAGTTGAGTAATCATGTTTAGATACATTGGCTACATGGGGTACACAAGTGTTAGTACCGAACCATTGGTAGTGTGGTACGTCCGTTCCCTTTCACTATGTATTGCAGGCTTAGCTCCAGCCCGGTGTTATGAGTAGCTATTGATTGGTTGCCTAATTGGTAGCAAGACAAAATGCGCCAATTGCTGCGGGCTATACCGGCACTGAAGGCTACGCTACCTGTATAGGGGTGCCATAGGCCCAAAAAATACGCTGTGTTTTTAGGCTGGTAGCGTATGTCTGTTCCTCCCATGGCATCGACATCTATCATGCGAAAGCGGCAAATGATAGACGGCCTGACACTGAGAATGTTGCTTGATCGTATCTCGCTGCCGAATAGCAGGTAGTGGTTTGATTTCGTGAATTCTTCTAATGAAACAGGCATAGTGGGTTCGTTGGCCATAAATAGATTATTTGTGTAATGATAGCCAGCTATGTAGCGTATTTTTTGAGTGAGCTCGGTGCTATAAGTGACACCTACGCCCAACTGCCAGGTAGATACAGTTTGCTTGTAACCAAGCGTATATGAGTTGCCGGTATGCACTGCTTCTATTAACCTTGAGTAGCTTTCATGACCACCTTGTATCCCTGCCGATAGTAGATATGGTTTTTTATGGCCGCCTTGCAGATGCCATGCTGCCGAGACACGGGCTACGTTGTCATATATTGTGTTGTTGCCGCCCTGCCAATAGGTGTATGCCATGCCTATACCGGCATATTGCCTGCCATGCCCCCACGATTTGGTACGATAATCGGCAGAGGTGGTGTTCCATAGTTCATTCCATTTATGGCCAGTGGCTGCATTTCCGGTACGAACTACGGTGTTTACACGCAGGCTGCCATCATGCATACCTGTAAGTGCAGGGTTGAGGAGTAGCGGTGCGCTATGGGGTAGGGTATAGGTTTGTGCCTGTACGCTGACGGTGGCCAATGATAGCAGTGTGGTTGTGACAATTCTTTTCATGGTGTGTATGTTGATTGGTGGTATGATTGAGTGTGGTTAGTACCGCACACATGGTAATGCTGTGCGGCCAGTGCCCCAAATGGTGTATTGCAGGCTCAACTCGAACATATTGCCTGTTGTGAGCGCAGATATGGGCCGATTGGTGTACTGGTAGCATGCTATGGCTCGCCAACGGTTATGTTCGGCTCCTATGGTAACGGCCATTGTTTGGCGGTAGGTTTGCCAGATGCCCGTGAAATAGGCTGTTATACGGGGTTTATACCGCACCTCGCTGCCAGCGAATGTTTCGGATTTGCCAGCATAGAACAGATGTTGCAGCGATGGTCTTAAAGACCAGATTGGGGTAACGTCTATGTGGGCACCTGCCAGTAAGGAATGATAGGACGGTAATGGAAAGTCGGATGTTTGGTGCAGGGTAAGTGCATCAGGTGCAAACCGTCTGATGAGGGTATTGGCCGCTAATACATAACGCAGCCTTTTGCCTATTTGTTGTGCATAGGCTATGCCTGCATTGGCCTGATATATGGAGCTTTCTCTTGTTCTTTGTGCCACACTGATGTTGCCATTGCTGTGCAGGAAATAGACACTGTAATCTTCTTCGGTGTAGTTCCACCCACCTTGCAGGCCTACAGACAAGAGGTGACGATTTTTTTGACCACCCAATACATGCCATGCCGCCGACAGGTTGGCGGTGTTGTTGCGTTTCCTGTTTTCATCTACAGTCTGTTGCTGGTAGGTATAGGCCGCACCAAAGCCCGCAAACTGCCGCCCTTTATTCCAAGATTTGGTGCGGTAGTCGGCACAGGTAGTAGAGCCCATTTTGTAATTCATGTTGTCTGAAAACGTATTGGGGCTACCTATAGCGTTGATGCGCAGGGTGCCATTGTGCATGCCGGTAAAGGCGGGGCTCATGAGGGTGGGGGCACCACCGGGCGTGGCATAGATTTGCGCATGGGTGTAGGCGTGGCCCATAAACAACAGTACGGTGGAGACTATCTTCTTCATGGTGGGTGTAATAATGCCCCGGTATGCAAGTGTACCGGGGCATTGTATAAACGAAGATAGTAGAAAAATATTGTTGTGATTTGGCTGTTGCCCGGGGCTTCATTAGTAGCGGAGGCTTGGAATTGGTTTACGGCCTTTCCCCCAAATCTTATACTGCACACCAAGCTCCAGCGTAGAGCCTGTTGTGGGCATGTATGCTTCGTTGGTTATGTACTTATAGTATGCAGTAGCACGCCAGCGGTTGTGTTCGGCACCGGCACTAATACCCATTACCTGACGATATGAGTGCCACAGACCGGCAAACCAAGCGTATTGTTTGGGCTGGTAGCGCACATCGGTGCCCCATGTAGTTAAAGCAAACCTGCTGTTGTAAACGTGTTGCACCGATGGTCGCAGCATCCACTTATTGGTGAGAGAAATTTCGCCACCAGCCAGTAATGTCTGGTACAATCTGTTGTCGGACAATGACTCTCGTATTTCGGGAAGTAATGGGCCATTCAGCCCATAAAGCAAGGTGCTTGCACCTACAATGTATCGCAGCCGTTTGCTGATTTGTTGTGAGTACGTAATGCCCGCACCCAATTGGTACCTTTTATAGATAGCGTATCGGTTGGTGGGCAGCAGGGGCCCGCTTGGGTCTTCGTACATGGGCTCTTTATCGCGCTCTATGCACCCCGAGAGCCCTATAGATAGTTGCCGCAGGTGTTTATGCCCTCCCTGTACATGCCATGCTGCAGTGAGTTTGGTTTCCTGATCTACAACTTCGCCGGCTGCCATGGTGCCATAGGTATATGCCAAACCTATGCCGGCAAATTGCCGGCCATGCCCCCAAGATTTGGTACGATAATCGGCACTGGTGGTGCTCATCAGGTAGTGCCAATTGTTGAATGTACTCCAGTTGGGACTGGCAATGGCATTGATGCGTAGTGTGCCATTGTGCATGCCTGTGAGTGCGGGATTGAGTAACAGGGGAGAACCGCCCGGGGTATTGTATACCTGTGCGTGGCTGACTGTTGCTGTAAGTAGCAGCATGGTGGTGGTGACGATGTTTCTCATATGGGTATTCATTTTCTGAAAGACGCTTCTTGTATGTCTCTTCAGAAATGAAGGTAGGTAAGACGTATGGGTATATGAGCATATGCATTGTGTTTTATGATATTTTTTGCAAATGCTATGGGATAGGCGAGTGAAGAAGCGGCGAGGCAAACTAATGCCTCGGTGCCCAATGTCATGGGAGTTGACGTTTTTGACGTGCAATTTATTCCTTCACAAACTTCCTAACGAACAGGTCGTTGATGCGCAGTAGGTAAAGCCCCGGTGGAAGATGGGCTATGGGTAGCTTGGCTTGCATGCCTGTAAGCGATTGCTGGTACACTATACTACCCAGCATATTGGAGATAGTAACATTGGAGAGCTCTATGCCCGCAGCTATAGACAAAGTACTACCGGGCCGTAGATGCCGCAGCGTACACCGCTTTTGCTGGCAAAGGTGAGTTCGTTTACTTCGCTGAAATCGCGGAACCGGCTATTATAGACCTGAATGTCTCCGTACCCCAATGCGTATGTAATAAAATTTAGATAGAGCATGGTATTTCCAGCCCCATTTGGATCCAACCTGACAATTCTTGACGAGAAGTTAATTCCGCTTGATATAAACGTATAAACAATCGTTGGGCAACCGTTATAAGACGAGTCGGGGTAGTATTCAAGGAGTGAATGATTACCCCATTCTTCAGGCAGTTGATTGTCGCTTGTAATTTGAGTAGTGTCGTATTCGCCTGTGTTCGTCCCCGTCCCATATGTGCTTGGGTTAGCAACTCCGTAGTCGCTACTGGTTTGCTTTTGTTCCCACGAGTATGTGTAACGGTACTTGTCAGGTGTAATTGTTTTTGATGTATAGAACAAAGCTGTCCGGGTATTCCTGCTTACTGTACCCCAATTGTATTGGTTGCTGTATTGCAGAGTATCTCCAGCTGAAAAATCGTACAAATCTCGGTTTCTAGGATGTCGAAATGGGATTAAATTGAATATTGAATTGCTTATTGTAACGCGATGAGCAAATATATCCATACCACCACAACGTACATTCCAAATTTCTTTTGTCACTACATCCAGATAATAATCGAATTCGTGTCTTTCGACGCTAAGTATCCCCGGCCGGTGGTAGGGAAAAGTATAGAAATCGAATGCCCGAACCAAACCATGGTTTTTGCTGATAATAATAGAGAACCCATCGACATCATCGAGAGGATTGGGTAATGTATCGAGATAGGCGGTTATCAGTATTGTTTTTATGGTATCTACGTCCCCAAGTACAGTCATGGTATCTATGCTTTGTACTTTGGCCTTGTAATTAATACCTAAACTGTCGGTATAAAACTGCCATTCCTCACCAACATCAGCTAATGTCTTTATCGTAACATCCTTGTTCTGTATGTTGCTGATGACGAAAGTGCCGTCTGGTTTCTTCACGAGGGTTTCTCCCAGCCAACAACCACGTGGGGTAACGGGATCGGCATAGCAATAGCTTATAGGCCAGTTTCGCATGGTCTTGAACGGATAGAAAACCGAATCGGCACCCACGGCTTTTACCGAGTCTATACGTATCGCACGCAAATAGCCATCGCTATTGGTGAAGTAGTGTACGGGGCCATGTTGCACACATTGGTAATTTTGGGCCCGTGCTACCTGAATAGTGCAGAGCGTAAGTAGTAGAAGAAGGATATTTTTCATTTTGGGTGTGCATTAGTGTAATCTATAGGCGATTGTTGTAAAGGGTTGGGGGTGCTGTTGCCATACCCGCACAAATTAATAGCAATAATCATGCCTTGTTTTGTAATGGAGTATCAATGGGTTGTTGCCTGGAACATACCGCACTACTGTACCAACTTTTGCTCCAACCATCCTACAATATCATCGTATTTTTTGCTTCCGGCAGACATGTCAATTATGAAGTTGTACATCTTATGCTGCCAGCTTCTTCAATACCGTACTATATTTCGATCTTATTTTATCATAGTGTTGCGACAAGTTCAACTGGTTGCTGTCTTCAACTTGCAAGCCATTCAAAAATTCAACAATCATAATTAATACCCGTTCGTCGTCAGTAGCTTCCACTTTTCGTGCAAACTGCCGTATTGCTTCTTCTTTCAGTTCTACTACACTCATAGCAAAGTATTTATTGTAAAGTTACGGGTATGTACAACGAGTTGATGATATATGGTTGGATCTTTGCTCCTTTTCATACAATTCGAGGTTTTACCTGGTAATCAACCCAATGAGATTTTGTTCCCAACTGTTAATGGGAGAATTGGCAGAGAAATTGCAAACCACTAAACCCCGCCCCCGCATTTTTTAACAGCAGTCAGTACTGTATTTTCAATATCTTTATCGCCCTGCAAATCATTAAAACACCGCATCTGTGCTTTTACAGCAACCATTACACGAAAATTTGGAACTGATAGCCCGTCAGGTTGTGGAGGGTTTTATATTGGGGCTGCACAAGAGTCCTTTCCATGGGTTTTCGGTAGAGTTTGCCGAGCATCGCCTGTACAATCAGGGCGACCCACTGCGGCATATAGACTGGCGTGTGTATGGCCGTACCGATAAGTTGTTCATCAAACGGTTTGAGGAAGAAACGAACCTGCGGTGCTGTATTGTGATAGATACTTCATCGTCTATGCAGTTTCCGCGCGAGACAGAGCGGGTGAACAAACTACAATTTTCTTGTGTAGCGGCTGCCAGTCTGCTACAACTGATGAAGCGGCAGTTGGATGCATCGGCATTGGGTTTATTTGATGAGTCGTTGTACTATTTGTCCGATTGCCGATCGGCCAACAGCCACTACCGCATGCTGGTAAATGAGCTGCAACGCACCCTGAACCTGACAACCGACAACCGCCCTACCAATGCGGCGGCTGCCCTGCATGCAGTGGCGGAGCAGATGCACAAACGCTCGCTGGTAGTTGTCTTTAGCGACATGATGGACGATGCCGACCATACAGAAGAGCTATTTGCGGCACTGCAACACCTGCGGTATAACAAACACGAGGTGATATTGTTTCATGTAGCAGATGGGTTGCAGGAGCTGAATTTTGAGTTTGAGAACCGCCCCTACGAGTTTGTAGACATGGAAAGTGGTGAACGCATCAAGCTGCAACCCCACCAGATACGCGAGCAATATATGAGCCAGATGGCGCAATACAGAGCTAAGGTGTCACAGCGTTGCCATCAGTATCATATAGATAGGGTAGAGGCCGATTTGACCCGGCCGGTAGAGGAAGTGTTGCACGCTTTCCTCGTGAAACGAAATAAATTGATGTAATCAGAAAAGTTTCCCTACATTTGCAGCCCGTTTTACCCGTCCCGCATTTGCGGGGTAAAAAGTTGTAAGCGCAAGCGAAGGGAGACGGTAGCAGTGATGAAGTATAACCGGGAATTTGAACTGGCCTGGCAGGGGTTAAAGCCTGGACAACACAACTACCAATACGATTTGGATGATCGTTTTATGGCAGAGCGTGGTGCCGGTGAGGAATTCAGCAACTGGAAGGTTCGCGTCAATTTGGGGTTTGATAAGCATGAAAATTTCTTTATGCTTCATTTTGATGTAGATGGTGTGGTACAGATAGCTTGCGACCGTTGTGGAGATGATTTCGGGCTGAAGTTGTGGGATGAGTTTGACCTGCTGGTGAAGCTGGACGGGAGTGAAGAAGAAGAGCTGCCGGAAGAAGAGAGCGATGTGGTGTTTATACCCCGTAGCGAAACAGTGATAGACATCAGTACTTGGCTCTATGAGTTTGTGATGCTGAGTATACCACTGCAACACATACACCCCGACAATGCTGATGGCACACCGGGCTGTAATGAAGAAGCACTGAAGCTTTTGGGCAAACTGTCTGAAGCAGAGGAGCCGCACAACGAAGAACAGGTTTGGAAGGGGCTTGCCGCACTGAAGGATCTGAAGATAGAAGACGGGAGCAAAAACGGAAAGACAACAAAAAAGTAATAGTTAACATTATAAACGTAGAACAATGCCTAATCCTAAAAGACGGCACTCGCAACAGAGAGGCGCAAAACGCAGAACGCACTACAAGGCCACTGCAGAAACATGGAGCATAGACAAAACTACCGGCGAAAGCCATCTGCGTCATCGTGCGCATTGGGTGGAAGGTAAGCTGTACTATCGCGGTAACGTAGTAGTAGACAAAGCACCTGTTGCCGACGCGCCTGCTGCCGAAGGTGAAACCAATCAATAATTTACTATTTTCACCCCATGAAGATAGGCCTTGACATTATGGGGGGCGACTTTGCGCCCGTAGAAGCCATGAAGGGTATACAAACCTTTCTGGAACAACAAGCGGAAGACTCGCCCGTGCATCTGGTACTTATAGGAGACCCCGATGCTGTGGCACCCTACATGCACGGACTGGAAGCGTATGCAAGCCGTTACACCTTTGTAGAAGCGAGGGAGGTGATAGGTATGCACGAACACCCCACCCGAGCACTGAAAGAAAAGCCGGGTTCCAGCATTGCAGTGGGCTTTGGTTTGCTGCAGCGCGGTATGACCGATGCTTTCATCAGTGCGGGCAATACCGGTGCTATGCTGGTAGGTGCCATGTATACGGTAAAGGCTATAGAAGGCGTATTGCGCCCCACCATAGCTACGCCCATACCCAAGGTGACGGGAGGCTTCAGTTGTATGCTGGATGTTGGCATCAATGCCGATTGTAAGCCCGAACATCTGGTGCAGTTTGCCCAGTTGGGTTCTTTGTACGCCCACCATATATTGGGGGTAGATGAGCCGCGGGTGGGCCTGCTAAACATTGGGGAGGAAGAAGGTAAAGGTAACATACTGGCTCAGGCCACCTACCCGCTGCTGAAGGAACTACCGGGCATTAATTTTGCCGGTAATTTGGAAGGTCGTGATGTATTTTACGATAAAGCCGACGTACTGGTTTGCGAAGGTTTTGTGGGTAATGTGGTCATCAAAATGGCCGAGTCGGTCTACGACATTTTCAAAGTACAGAAGGGTATACAGGATCCATTCCTCGACACCTTCAATTTTGAAGTGTATGGAGGCACACCTATTCTGGGTATCAACAAACCCGTCATCATTGGTCATGGTATTTCGCATGCTACGGCATTCCAAAACATGATAGGATTGGCACAAAAGTTTGTTGAGACCGATTTGGTTGGCACCTTCCGCAACAGCTTCAAACCTGTAGCATAGACTGATACTTGTAGTTTGTACACATCATTTCCGCCCCTGTTTCGGGGGCGGCTTTTTTGTTTGTGGGTGACTATTATTGCCCATTCTCTGATTTGGATCATGGCAATTGTGTGCAGATGCATCTACCTGCAACGCAGTAACCCATTAGTTTACACAGAGCTAAGTTTGAGGTGCAATGCCTATACCACACCGATAGGAGTGAAAGTGCTGTAGCTGCGGTAAGTAACGGCACATACATGCTGCGTCAGTAGCATAACGATAAGGTGGAGCCATTATGCAGCAATTGGATACGGACATAGTTTTGCTCCTAACGGCGCAACAATAAATGTGGACTTTTCTACTACAGAGCTTGCGCTCCGCTGGGGCGCGATAGCACCTCAAACTTAGACCTTACAAAGCATTTACTGGCAATAGCTAAGTTTTATGTTGCAGGTTAGCGCGCTATCATGTAGGTGACCATGGCGCAAACGTAGGCAAGGCCGCTCATGTAGGCAAACTGAATGAGGGGGTATTTCCAGTTGCGGGTTTCGCGTTTTACAATGGCCAGTGTGCTCATGCACTGCATGGCAAATGCATAAAACACCAATAGCGACAGACCGGTGGCCAGTGTATATACAGGTGTCACCCCATCGGCACGGCGTGCGGCTTCCATCTTTTCGGTAAGCGTCTTGGTATCGGCATCGGATGTGCCGACACTATACAGTGTGGCCATGGTGCCTACAAACACCTCGCGGGCGGCAAAAGAAGTAATGAGGGCAATGCCTATCTTCCAATCGTACCCCAGCGGTGCTATAACCGGCTCTATGGCATGGCCCATAATGCCGGCAAAAGACTGTTCCAGTTTGTCGGTAGCCATTTGTCGCTGGGCTTCTTCGCGTATGGTGGCATCGGGGCTTTGCAGTACGGTGGCATATTTTTCTTCTACGGCCTTCATGCGGGCTGGTGGGCCAAAGGCAGCCAAAGCCCAGAGAATAACCGATAGTACAACAATAACCTTACCTACATCGCGTATAAAAATCTTGCCCTTCTCCAGCATGGTAATGCCTACATTCTTCCAGCGTGGGGCACGGTACACGGGTAGCTCCATGAGGAAGAAAGCACGCTCTGTACTTTTCATAATAATGTTCATGACCTTGGCTACAACCAGTGCCATGGCAAAGCCAAGCAGGTATAGCCCCATAAGTACCAGCCCTTGCAGGTTGAAGAACCCAAACGATTTGGAGGGTACTACCAGACTGATGAGCATGGTGTATACCGGTAAACGGGCCGAGCAGCTCATGAGTGGGGTAACCAGTATGGTTATGAGCCTTTCCTTCCGGTTCTGTATGGTGCGGGTAGCCATGATGGCTGGTACGGCACAAGCCATACCGCTGATGAGGGGCATTACCGAGCGGCCATTGAGCCCGGCACTGCGCATAATGCGGTCGGTAAGAAAGCTGATGCGGGCCATGTACCCACTGTCTTCCAGTATGGTAATGAGGCCAAACAGTATCATGATTTGTGGTACAAAAACCGCTATGCCGCCCAGCCCGGCTACGAGCCCATTCACCAGAAAGTCGGTAAACAGGCCTGCTGGTAGCAGGCTGTTCAGTTGGTCGCCGGTAAAGGCAAAGAAAGATTCTATCCAGTTCATGGGGTATTGTGCCAGCCAGAAGATGGACTGAAACAATAGGAAGAGCACCACCAGCAACACTACATTGCCCCAAATAGGGTGGAGTAGTGTTTTATCGAGCCGCTCGCTGATGAGGGCTTTTTTCATGGGGTTTTCTGTAACCACACATTGCTGTATAATGGTGTCTATACGGCGGTAGCGCAGAACTATTTCTTCGGCCTGCAGGCGGCTTTTATGAAAACCAGCCTCGCCCAGCAGGGCGGCAATGCGTATGCGTTGTGCGGCATTGAGGTGCTGTAATGCGGTATAGCTACAGGCTATATGAAAAGCAGCGTAGATGCTGTTTTGCCCTGTAAGTTGCTTCACCTCTTCCAGCCAGGGGGCACCAAATACCGGAATGTCGGTAAAATAGTGTGGTGGCAGGGTAGGGGTGCGGTGGGCATCGTCGATGGCCTTTTTTAGCTGGGCGATGCCTTTGTTGTTGCGTGGGTTGATGGGTATAACTGGTACACCCATCAGGCGTTGCAGGCCGGCAATGTCTATAACAATGCCCTTTTGCCGGGCAATGTCCATCATGGTAAGGGCAATGACGACGGGTATGCGCAAATCCATGATCTGCGAGCAGAAGAGGAGGTTGCGCTTGAGGTTGGATGCATCGGCTATTACCACTATCATATCGGGCTTGTCGGCAGCGGTGCGGTTCAGCAGTACCTCGCAACTTACCTGTTCATCGGCACTTTTGGGGTACAGGCTGTAGGTGCCGGGCAGGTCTATGATGTTGGCCTTCAGGCGGTCTGAAATGACGGCGGTGCCCGTCTTCTTATCGACGGTGACACCGGGGAAGTTACCTACTTTCTGGTTGAGACCCGTAAGTGCGTTGAAGAGCGAACTCTTTCCGCTATTGGGGTTACCCACCAGGGCTATTGAATACGGCCTTTGCATGAGTGGCTGCAAAGGTAGGCAAACTACATGGGCTGTAGCTGTATGGCTATTGTAAGGGGTGTAGAAT
>JAGKWS010000045.1 GCA_021151685.1 Chitinophagaceae bacterium | reverse complement strand
TTTCGAAGTGTATCATATTATTTCAGATTTTGGATTAGTAAATGAGTTGTTAAGTTGTGAATGTTTAAAAATAAGATTTTTTTATTGCACCGAAAAAGACATTATTCAAGCGGTTTGTCTTCATCAAAATCCTCAAACAAATCGAGGAATTTCCCCCTTAGTCTGGCAAACAATTGACGCATATTGTCCTGCTTTCTATTTGCCTTTTCTGTACTATCTGCCTGTGCAGCTGCGGCAGCGGCACCGGCGGCCACTGCTACCGGTTCTTCTGCCGGCTGCACTACTGCCATTGCCTGTACATTGTTTACCTCGTCGCTATCGCGCAGGTAGTTGGCTACCTCTCCGGCAAACTCTTTGCTACCACTTTCATAGTCGTCATAGCCTCGCAGTATCAACCCTATACAGGTCGAGTACATTGGGCTCATCAGTGCCTCGTTATAGCCACCTGCCAAATGCTCGTTGGGGTAACCAATGCGGGCCTCAAGACCTGTTACCAGCTCGGTAAGCTGCGTAATATGCTTCAAGCGGGCACCACCACCAGTCAGTATAATGCCACCATTCAGCTTGTGCTCTAGCCCCACCTGCCTGATGTGGAACATTACATACTCCAATATCTCTTCCATCCGCGCTTGTATAATGTGCGCGAGATTCACGATCGTCACCTCTTTGGATGGTAAACCGCGCAAACCTGGAATGGTAATGTATGAATTGGCCGGTGCACCACTTACGTGTGCGGCTCCAAACTGCACCTTCATCTGCTCTGCCTGAGACTTCAGCACCCGAAGGCCGGTTTGTATGTCGTTGGTAATGTTTACCCCCGCATACGGTATCACCGCTGTGTGCCTCAAAATGCTGTCTGCAAAGATAGCAATATCTGTGGTGCCACCACCAATATCTACTATAGCAACTCCGGCTTCCATATCCTCGTTGCTGATGACGGCTGCAGCCGATGCAAGGGGTTGCAGCATGATGTCGCAGGTACGCAAACCCGACCGGTCTACACAGCGTTTTATGTTGCGTATCGCATTGGTATCGCCGGTTATAACATGAAAGTTGGCACTGATTTTTACGCCACTCATACCCACCGGGTCTTTGATGTTGGCGATATTATCTACCGCATAGTCCTGTGCAATGATGTCGATAATCTGGTCACCAGATGGCAGAAACGATCTGCGCTGGTCTTGCAACAGTTTCTCTACATCTTCTTTGCTTATCTCCGAATCTACATTGCTGCGCACGCGGCTACCTTGCAGTTGCACACTTTTTATGTGTCTGCCCGCAATACCTACGTACACTTCATTGATCTGTAATCTGGGGTTGTTTTCCAGACAGCGCTTCATAGCCAGTTCTACCGACTGTACGCACTGTTCTATGTTCATCACTACCCCATGCGTAACGCCCTCCGAATCTGCGCGGCCGAAGCCAAGAATCTCCAGTTTACCGAACTCATTCTTGCGTCCGGCAATAGCCACCACTTTCGTAGTGCCGATGTCTAATCCTACAATAATAGGTCTGTCGTTTCTGTTCATACTGTATGGATGTTTTGTTGCCCGTCAATTTTCTGTTCCGGGGTAGGTATATTTAGCCTTGCCCGGTTTATTATCAGTATTTGTGTTTTCCTTTTTCTTTTTGTCTTTTGCCGCATCCTTTTTATTGTCTGCTGCTTTCTTCGCGGGCTTGTCGCCCTTTTTGATGTCTACTTTGGCCTTAGTGTCTTTGGCCGACGGCTTTTCTCTTTTAGCCGCTTCATGCTCTTTCTTTTCCTCTTTTTTTGCGGCCTTTTTGTCCGGGCCATACTTCACATCGGGCTTCTTCTGTTCCGCCTTTTTGTTGGTAGCTTTTTTCTCGTGGCCTGCTCTGTCGTGGTTTTTCAGTGTTTTGTGCAGCTTGTCCAGTGCCTCATGTCCTTTCAGCTTCTTTTCTTCCTGCTTTTTGCCCTTGTCTTTATCCTTGTCTTTTTTATTTCGTTTGTTCTTTTTCGCTTCGGCCAGCCTTTCTTTAGCTTCCTGTGCCAGTTGCTCTGCGGCCAACTGTGCGGCCACTCTTGCCGCAGCATTTATCGAGTCTGCCACACGGCTCTGTGCTTGTGCTTCCCGCACCTTGGCTACCCAACTCATCTTGTCTCCTGCCTTATCTTTCAGGTCGTAGCGCACCATGGGCGATGCTACTACCTGGTCTTTGAACCGTGCATCCAGCACCTCGTACTTGTCCCACCCTATGCGGTTCAGCACATTGCGATAGAAGGCCATCAGGTTCGTCAGTTTCCGGCGCAAATCCGTTGTATCGCCAATGCGTACTTTTTGCTCTCCCAGCACAGGCACCAGCTCAAACTCGCCCAGCGTATCTACCACTATGTGTGCCACCTGTGCCGACCAAAAACTATCTGCACGTATCGTCTTCACCACATGTGCTATCTGCCGCTTCATGGCCATACCTGCACTGTCGTTGCCCATGGCAGGCACATTGGTTACTACAGCGGTGTAGTAGGTATAGGTTTCAGAAAGGGGCATTATATGCAGCGTGCTGTCCATGTAGCAACTGTTGCCATCGCGGCCAAATAGCCGCACCACAGGCACACGCTGTGTTACATACATGTGCATCACCCGGCCTATGTCTATATACACTTGTGCATTCTGCACCCATGGGTCTGCCATAATAGCCCGCTCCATGCCACGTACGTCAAGCTTCGATACCGGTGTGTGTACTATGTCAATACTCCTGTCATACACAGCAAGATCCATTATATGCTTTTGCTCTATAAACTGGTACCGGCGGTCGTTACTGATGTGCACTACCGGCAAGCCCTTCAGTGGCTGCGCACCTTCTATTCGCGAAGCGCTTACAATGGCCATGATACAACAAGTGGTCATTACTACAGTAATGAGCATTTGCAGCACCTTGCGCACCGATATTTTACGCTTCCTTTGTTCCATTAGTTTTCGTTCAGTATGTTTCTAATTGGTTCTGTCAGTTTGTCTATATCTCCCGCACCGGCAGTTATCATCAGTGCAGGCTTGTTGGCAGCCACCCATGCTACCAGTTCGTCCTTGCTTACATGAACCACATTCGGGTTCTTCATCAGCATGCTGATGGTGGCCGATGTAACACCCGGCATGGGTAGTTCGCGCGCGGGGTAAATATCCAGCAATAGCACCTCATCGGCCATATCCAAACTATGGGCAAATCCCTCGGCCAGGTCTCTGGTACGGCTGAATAAGTGTGGCTGAAACGCCACCACACACTTACGACCGGGGAACAAACCCTTCGCACTCCGTATCAGTGCCGATAGTTCCTCGGGGTGGTGCGCATAGTCGTCTATATACACACAAGCATCCGTATTCACCAGATACTCGAACCGGCGCCGAATGCCCCTGAATGCGGCCAGTGCAGTACGTACATTATCTATGTCTATACCCAGCATCTGCGCAACTGCTATGGCAGCTACAGCATTCTCTACGTTATGCAACCCTCCTATATTCAGGCGCATATTACCAGCAATCCATCCTTGCCCCACTACGTCAAAAGTGTAACCGCCATTGCTTGTTACCACGTGGGCGGCATGTACGGTTGCTGTTTCGTCCGTCAGGCTATAGGTTACTGTGTTTGGTCCAAGTAGCTCATTCTGGCGATGCAAGCCTTGCTTTACCAGTAGGGTTCCTCCCGGTTTTATGTTGCGGGTATATTGTATAAATGCCTCTTCCATCTCGGCAGGGGTGCCGTATATATCCAGATGGTCGGGGTCTATCGCTGTCAGCACGGCTATATCCGGGCGCAGTTTCAAAAAACTACGGTCATACTCGTCGGCCTCTATGACAGCGGTATTGTTATTGCTATGCCAGTAGTTACTTTCATAGTTTACCGATATGCCACCCAAAAATGCATTACAACCATAGCCAGTCTCGCGCAGCAACCATGCTATTGTAGTAGATATCGTGGTCTTGCCGTGCGTGCCACCAACCGTTACCGAATACATGGCTTCGGTAATCCATTGCAATACATCGCTACGCTTATACACCGCATAGCCGTTATCCCGGTACCAGTTCAGCTCGGTATGGTGGGCTGGTATAGCTGGTGTGTATACCACCAATTGTGCCTCCTTGTCGCAAAGAGCCACATCATCGGTATAGTGTATGGCCATGCCCTCGGCTGAAAGCTTTTTAGTGAGTGGGGTTTCGGTACGGTCATAACCACCCACCACCGCACCGCGCTGGCGAAAGAACCGGGCAAGGGCACTCATGCCTATGCCGCCTATCCCTACAAAGTATACCCTGTTTATGGTGGTTATGTTCATACTACAATTATTTAATACCAGCCGTTTCTATTACCTTTTCTGCTATCCGCATGGCTGCATCCTTTATGGCCATAGCCTGCAGCTTGTGGGTCATTTCATTTCTTTTATTGCCATCGGCTATCAGGCGGGCCAGTGATGGGGCCAGCTCCTGTTTCACCTGTGCATCCTGTATCATTAGTGCGGCACCATTATTCACCAGTGCCATCGCATTACTTTCCTGATGGTTTTCTGCTGCATGTGGGTAGGGTACAAATATTACCGGCTTTGCTGCAATGCACAACTCGGCAATTGCCAATGCCCCTGCTCTCGATACCACTACATCGGCCGCAGCATAGGCAACGTCCATTCCGGTTATAAACTCCTGCACCACCACCTTATCGCCAAAGGCAGCGGCTTGGGCTACTGCCTGCTGGTAGTAAGGTTTGCCAGTTTGCCACAGCACTTGTGTATCGCCGGTCACTATCGCCCCCAGCGATGCTGCAACCGCCTCATTCACCGACTTTGCCCCCAAACTGCCACCCACTACCAATACCGTGGTACGGCCTTCCTTTAGCCCAAAGGCTCGGCGGCCTTCAGCACCGGTAGTCTTCATATGGGCAATGGCCGCCCTTACCGGGTTACCAGTTTTCAAAACCTTATTGGCCGGAAAAAACTGCTCCATACCATCATAAGCCACACATATGAGGTTTGCTTTTTGCCCCAATCTTATGTTGGCCTTGCCTGCATAAGAGTTTTGCTCCTGTATCAGCGTAGGTATTTTCATACCCTGTGCCGCATACATCACCGGAAAGCTGGCATACCCACCTACTCCTACTACAATGTTGGCACCAAAGCTACTCAGTATGCCTCGCGCCTTCATCCAACTGTTCAGCACCTTTAGTGGCAGGGTTATGTTCTTCAGCATATTGCTGCGGTTGAAACCCGCAATATCCAAGCCCACTATCCTGAAACCTTCCTTCGGCACTTTCTCCATCTCCATCTTGCCATTGGCACCTACAAAAAGCAATTCAGCATCGGGGCGCAGTGCCATAATGGCATGCCCTATGGCCACCGCCGGGAAGATATGCCCGCCGGTACCACCCCCTGCTATTATTACTTTCAGTGTACTCATGTGTTGGATGTCTGTGTTTGTTGTTGGTATTTATTTCTTTTTCTTTTTTTCTTCCTGTTCTGCACCAGCATCGGCCATGGCCACCTGCACCAAGTCGGTAATGGGTGCCGCCATCAAGGCCTCTGTTTGTTTCTTCTGCCCTTCCATCTCGTCTACGTGTTTGCTCACACTCAGTATTATGCCGATGGCTATACTGGTAAACCATATAGACGAACCACCCATACTAATCATGGGCAGCGTAAGCCCCGTTACTGGTACCAGATTCACATTCACTGCCATGTTTAGCATAGCCTGAAACACCAATGTGATACTGAGACCCACTGCCAGAAACGCCCCGAATGCATAGGGGCATCGCTTGAAGATGAGCACACATCGCCACAAAAACAGCAGATACAAGAACACCAGCATGCTGGCCCCACCTATGCCATATTCTTCTATTATGATAGAGAATATGAAGTCGGAATAGGGGTGTGGCAGAAAGTTCTTCTGAATACTTTTACCCGGCCCACGCCCCGTAAAGCCACCATTGGCAATGGCTATCTTAGCCTGCTCTACCTGATATGGGTCTTTGTGTTTTTCGCCCTTTGGTTTCTCTTTAAAGAAATCGCTGATGCGCTGCTCCCATGTGGCGGCCCTGCCCTTGCCCGTTATCTTCGATACAGTATACACCATACACAGGCACATAAAACCACCTACAGCCATCAGCATCAGGTGCCGCATGCGCACACGCCCTATAAAAAACAGAATGGCACAACTAATGCCCAGCATCAATGCCGTAGACAGGTTGGCAGGGGCAATCAGTACACAGGTAGCCAGCATAGGCAGTACCACCGGTATAAAACCTCTTTTCAGGTCCTTTATCAGGTCATTGTCCTGCTTCATACTCAGCACACGGGCCAAAAACAGAAACAGTGCAAGTTTGGCAAGATCTGATGTTTGAAACGTAAGGTTTATTACCGGCAACTTTATCCACCGCGCGCCCTCATTCAGTGTGGTGCCGCAAGCCAGCGTATATATAAGCAAGGGCAGGCTCACGAGGTACAACACCGACGATATGCGGGCAAAACGGGTATAGTTTATATTGTGTACCACAAAAATGATGAGCAACCCCAATGCCAATACCATTACTTGCTTGGCCAAATAATAACCGGGATTGGTAACCATGCGGTAGGCAAGCGAACCCGTAGAGCTATACACAGCCAACATGCTGACCATAGACAGCACAAACACAACGGCCCAAATCACCTTGTCGCCCTTTGCCCTGCCCAGTATGTCTTTTATAGCTTCTGCCATGGTTATTTGTTTTACAATTGGTTACCTACCTATCCTTATTTTTTACAAACTCTTTACCGCTTCCTTAAACTGCTCGCCACGGTCTTCAAAATTGTTGAACCGGTCGAACGAGGCACATCCGGGTGCCAGCAATACCACATCGCCATTATCGGCCGCAGCATAGGCTGCATGTACCGCTTCCTGTGCGCTGGTAGTATCTATTATGGTTTCTACAGCATTCCTGAATGCCTCGTGTATGGGCGTATTATCTACCCCCAAACAAATGATGGCCTTCACCTTCTCGCGTACCAACTCTATTATCTCGGTGTAGTCGTTGCCCTTATCTTGCCCACCCAGTATCAGAATGGTAGGTTTATCCATGCTCTCCAGTGCAAACCATACCGAGTTTACATTGGTTGCCTTACTGTCGTTTATAAAATCTACACCACGCACAGTAGCCACATACTCCAGCCTGTGTGCCAGTCCCTTAAACCGGGTAAATGTTTCCCTGATCTTTTCTTTGCGTATGCCGGCAATACGGGCCGATATTCCTGCTGCCATGCTGTTGTATTGATTGTGTTTGCCCTTTAATGTCAGGTCATGAATCGACATGTCGAAATAGTCGCTGTCATGTCTGATGTGCATATGTCCATCGTTAATAAAACCTCCGTCATTGCCGTTAATCTGGTCGCTCATCGTAAAAAAAATTGTAGTTGCGTGAATAGAATGGTTAGTCAGGTAGTTGTTTATCACCTTATCATCCCTGTTAATGATCAGGTAATCGTTTGGGGTCTGATTTTCTGTAATTCTGAATTTTGAGGTTATGTAGTTTTCAAATTTGTAGTCATATCTATCCAGATGGTCTGGTGTAATGTTCAGCAGTATTGCCACATCGGGCCTGAAGGTGTGTATGTCATCGAGCTGAAAACTACTCACCTCTATCACATACCACTGGCAGGGCTTTTCGGCTATCTGCCGGGCAAAACTGTACCCTATATTACCAGTCAGGGCCACATCGTAACCAGCATCCTTCAGCAGGGTGTATGTAAGCATGGTTGTGGTGCTCTTACCATTACTGCCGGTTATGGCTATAATCTTGCTATCGCCCTTGTAGCGATATCCAAACTCTATCTCGCTGCACACCTCTATCCCTGCCTTACGCACTTCCTTCATCACCATTACCTTCTCGGGTATGCCGGGGCTTTTCACTATACAGTTGGCTGCCAACACACGCTCCATGGTATGGCCACCCTCTTCAAATGCTATATCGTGCTGCACCAATGCCTCGCGGAAAGCCGGCTTTATCTTGCCACCATCGCTTACAAACACCTCCCATCCGCGGCTTTTGCCCAGAATAGCTGCGCCCACGCCGCTTTCAGCAGCACCCAGTATCACCAGTCTTCCTGTAGTTGCGCTCATCATCTTATTGCAGTTTCAGGGTTACGATGCTCATTATTGCCAACATGATGCCAACTATCCAAAATCTTGTTACAATCTTGGCTTCGTGGTAGCCTTTCTTCTGAAAGTGATGGTGCAATGGCGACATCAGGAATATCCTGCGCCCCTCGCCATACTTCTTCTTCGTGCGTTTGAAGTACCACACCTGTATCATTACCGATAGATTCTCTACCAGAAAAACGCCACATATTATCGGTATCAACAACTCTTTGCGTACTATGATAGCCAATGAGGCAATGATGCCGCCCAATGCCAGACTACCGGTATCGCCCATAAACACCTGAGCCGGAAACGCATTGTACCACAGGAAGCCCACACAGGCACCCACAAAGGCACCAATAAAAATGGATAGCTCGCCCAGATTAGGGATGTCCATAATATTCAGGTAACCTGCAAACACATAGTTGCCCGATACATAAGCAAACACACCCAGACATATACCTATAATGGCCGATACCCCTGTAGCCAGCCCATCAATACCATCGGTAATGTTAGCCCCGTTCGATACGGCTACGATAATGAAGATGACAAACAACACATAAATAATTGGTGTTGTTACTTCCACATATTTCTCACCAAATACGGCAGCCACTTTTTCGTACCTGAACTCGTGATTCTTGGCAAATGGTATGGTGGTGGTTGCCGTACGCACATTCACGTACTTATGCTCGCGCCCTTTATCGTCTTTACGCACAAACTGGCCGGGTTCCTGCTTTTCGCTTTTACTGAATACCCCATTCACCCCCCTTGTTACCTCGCGGCTGATAACCACATGGTTATTGTAGTACATGGTAAGGCCCACAATAATGCCCAGCCCTATCTGCCCCATTACCTTGAACTTGCCGGCCAAACCTTCTTTGTTCTTTTTGAAGACCTTTATGTAGTCATCCAAAAAGCCTACCAACCCCAGCCATATGGTAGAAACCAACATCAGAATGATGTACACATTCTCTACCCTTGCAAACAAAAGCGTAGGTATAATGATAGAGGCAATGATGATGATACCGCCCATAGTAGGTGTACCTTTCTTTTCCTTTTCGCCTGCCAATCCTAAATCTCGTATGGTTTCGCCCACTTGTTTGTAGCGCAGAAACTCTATCAGGCGTTTGCCATATAACAGCGATATTACCAACGACAGTATTACTGCCATACTGGCCCTGAAGGTGATGTAGTTGAACACCCCCGCTCCCATCAACTGGAAGTTATCGCGCAGATATGTAAATAAATAGTACAGCATTAGCCCCGTTGTTATTTGTTCAATAGTTCAAAAATGGACGCAAGGGTTTCCTTGTCGTCAAAATGGTGTTTCACACCTTTTATTTCCTGATAGTCTTCGTGCCCCTTACCGGCCACCAGCACCACATCGCCGGGTTGTGCCAGTGTACAGGCCACTTTTATCGCCTCGTACCGGTCTGTTATCCGCAGGCACTTCCGTTTCTGCGCCATAGTCAGGCCAGCCTCCATGTCGTTCAGTATGGCATCTGGCTCTTCGCTACGCGGGTTGTCCGATGTCAGTATTGCCTTGTCGCTATGCTCTGCTGCCACCTGCGCCATTATGGGGCGTTTGGTGCGGTCGCGGTCGCCACCACAGCCTACTACCGTTATCAGTTGCTGCCCGTTGGTACGCAACTGGTTGATGGTCGCCAGCACATTGATTAGTGCATCGGGCGTGTGTGCATAGTCAACTATACCCAGCACCCTACCCACCGGCGACAGCAGTGTCTCGAAACGGCCCGGTGCGCCCTGTATACCACTCAGCACAGCCAGCACGTTCATTTTATCTTCGCCCAGCAACACCGCAGCACCGTACACGGCCAGCAGGTTATAGGCATTAAAGGTGCCTGTGAGCATAAAATGCGCTTCCTGCCCATCTATGGTCATCACCAGTCCTGTCAGGTTGTTCTCCAGCACACGGCCCTTTATGTCGGCCATGTTCTTCAGGCCGTAGCTCATACGTTTTGCTACTGTGTTTTGCAACATCACCGCACCACGCTTGTCGTCTACATTGGTCAGGGCAAATGCGGTCTCTGGCAGGTCGTCAAAGAAGCGTTTCTTCACCCTTATGTATTCATCAAAAGTTTTGTGATAGTCCAGATGGTCGTGCGTAATGTTGGTAAACACAGCACCGGCAAACTGTATACCCGCTATGCGCTGCTGGTGTACCGCGTGCGAGCTTACTTCCATAAACACATGCGTACAGCCAGCATCTGCCATCTGGCGCAGTAGCCCCTGCAGGTTCACCGCATCGGGGGTAGTATGCGTGGCAGGCACTACGGTATTGCCTATGTGGTTGCTTACCGTAGACAACAAGCCGCACGTATAGCCCAGTTGGGTAAACAAACGATACAGCAACGTAGCAGTTGTTGTTTTGCCATTGGTACCGGTTACACCCACCACCGTCAGTTGTTGCGATGGTTGTCCGTACCAGGCCGCGGCCAGTAGTCCTGCCGCACGGGCGGTATCGGCTACGCATACCCATGTTACGTTTTCTGCTGGTGCCTTCGGCAAACGTTCACATACTATTACCGCAGCACCCAGTGCTATGGCTTTTTCTATGTAGTCGTGTCCATCGGTAGTACTGCCCACCAATGCCACAAACACATACCCCTGCATCACCCGGCGAGAGTCTATGGTAATGCCGGCAATGCACACCGCAGTGTCGCCCGTAATGCTTACGGTCGGCATATTGGCCAATATGTGTTGTAGTGTGGTCATGATTTATCCCAATTGCAAGGTCACTGTTTGTCCTTTTGCAAGTCTGGTACCCACCGGTACCGACTGCCCCGTTACTTTTCCTCTTCCGTCTATATGCACCCGTACTCCGTAGTTCTCTAACAGGAATACAGCATCTTTTAGCGTCATACCACTTACATCGGGCATTATGCCCTTGTACACATGGTGTACTGCCATGGTAGTATGTTTGGCAGTATCGGTCAATGCCTGCACCATGGCGGTTTTCTTCTCTACCGGTAGTGGCATACGCCTTTGCAGGCTACCCAACAATATTTCGTAGGCACTGGCGGTTGCCGCACGGGCGGGCAAAACCCCGGTCGATGTTTTGGCCATACTGTCCAGCGGTGTAGACCAAGCACCCATATTGCGCGAGAATATCTTGTCGGCCACCATCCTGAAAACCGGTGCCGCAATGGTACCGCCATAGTAGGCCGATGAATGTGCCTTGGTGCGTATCACCACACATATGGTATAACGGGGGTTCTCTGCCGGCATATAGCCCACATAAGAGCCCTGGTACACGCCATCAGTATAGCGTATTCCCTTGTCGGCTACCTGTGCCGTTCCCGTCTTGCCAGACATACTGTAGTAGGGCGAGGCAATGTCCTTACCCGTACCCTCGGTTACCACCGCACGGGTACATTTGCGCAACTGGCGCACTACTTCTTCGTCGCCCAGCATACCCATTACAGTTGGCTTCACATCTTTCACTACTTTACCATACTCCTTTATGGCACTTACCAGGTATGGCTTCATTATCTTGCCATCGTTGGCTACTGCATTATACAGCATACAGGTATGTAGTGGGGTTATCTGCACGCCATAGCCTATAGCCATCCATGGCAGCGATGTTTTGCTCCACATCTTGCTCTCTGGCCCCATCACCTTTGCTTTCCGCTCGCCCATCAGGTCTATACCTGTAAATTTGTCAAGACCCAGCCGGCGCAGATGGCCTACATACTTCTCGGGATGGTCGTGAAAGTACTGGTCTGCCAGCTTGGCCATACCCACATTGCTCGATATAGCATAGGCTTTCCATATCGGCATATCGCGCAGGGCACCATTGGGGTGCGAGTCTTCCATTACCCTATTGGCAAATTGCCTTCTACCACCTTGTATATCTACCGTGTTATCTACGTTTATGTACTTCTCACTCAGTAGTGCTGTCAGTGTCACCAGCTTGAAGGTAGAACCCGGCTCGGTAGGTATGGTAGCGTAGTTAAATATCTCCTGATACACACTATCACCGTCCTTATGCCCCAAATTCACCAGTGTGCGTATCTTACCGGTTGCCACCTCCATTACAATGCAGGTACCATACTGGCACTCATACTTGCGCAGGTTACTCAGCAGTGCATCGTGTGCCACCGCCTGCACGTCCATGTCCAGCGTCGTCACTATGTCCCGGCCATTTACAGGGTCGGCCTCGCTACCTTCCACCGGCACCCACAAACCTCCTGTCGACTTCTGCACCACCCGGCGGCCATTCTCGCCTGCCAGTTCCTTGTCATACATCGCCTCCAGCCCGTTTATATTGCTGTCTCTGAAGATGCCCAGCGTACGGCGGGCCAGTTCACCATAGGGCAATCTGCGTTTTTCCTTCGGCTCTGCTATAAAGCCACCACCATTCTTCCCTTTTATAAAGATGGGAAAGCTGCGCAAAGCCTCGTACTCGTAGTACTTCAGTTTTTTACCCAACTGGTAGTAGCGGGCACCTTCGTCATAGGCACGTACAAATTCTTCTTTATAGTCTTCTGCGCTCTTACCCTTATTCACAAACAAGGCTGCCATGCAACGGCTCAGCGAGTCTATCTGGTCGGCAAACAGAGCCGTGTCTATCACCGAAAAATCGATGTGTACATCAAACTCTGGTATAGACGTACTCAGTGGCGTGCCTTCTTCATCTACTATGTTGCCACGTTCCGCTTCCAGTGTCTCAAAACGGGTATGCATCTCGCGGGCCATGGCGCGTAGGGCCGGCCCTTCCTTTACTTGTATGTATACCGCCCGGGCAATAACAGCACAGCCCAACAGCAACATACACGAAAACGTGATGTATACCCTCAACCGTATGTCTTTTCTTGCCTTCATTGTCTACACTTGCTGATGTATGGCCTGCAATAAATATTTTAGCTGTTTCTTATTCCCCCACCCCGGCTTTGTGGCTGGCTGCCACCTGTTTATCTGTATACTTCCTGTACCTACTTGCCGCTTATCTTGTATGCCGGCAATACCGATGGTTTCAATCCCAATTTCTCCGAGCTTCTTATTACCTGTCTTTCTGCCTTTACATCCATCAGTTGCGACTTCACATCTATGTATTTCCAGCGTAGTTCTTTCAGTTCTTTGTTTCGTTTGTTCAGCTCTCGCTGCATATCTATGGCCCGCTGGCTGTTGCTTATGTACAACACACACAGCAGCACTACAAAAGACAAATAGGGTATGTTGTTTACAATAGCCTTGTACGATACCTTCTCTACCAGTGCCTTCCAGTCGCTGCGTACACGCTGTGCCGGGGCAAGCCCCGTAGGTGGCGTGGATGGCGTTGGTTGTTCTGGCATGTTGTTTACTTCGGCACTCATACTACTTGCTGTTGCAGGTGTTTTTTTTGGTGCAGTTGCCTGCGCTATTCGTCGTTATCTTCTGTTTTTTCTGCTACCCGTAGCCGCGCACTGCGCGACCTCGGGTTACTTTTCATTTCCGCCTCTGTTGGCTCCACCGGCTTGGGTGTTACCGGCCTCAGCGGTGGCCTTATTGTATCATATCCGTTTCCTTCATCCCACCGGCCGCGTTTCATATACTGCTTCACCAGTCTGTCCTCCAGCGAGTGAAAGGAAATAACGCTCAACCGTCCTCCCGGCTTCAGGCACGCTGCCGATTGTTGTAACAAGTCTTTCAGTGCGCCCATTTCATCGTTCACTTCTATCCGCAGTGCCTGAAACACCTGTGCCAGATACTTGTTGGGGTTACCCCTTATTACCGGTGCCAGCATACCCCGCAGCCCTACTATGGTGTGCAGCCTGCTACGGCCACGCTGTTCGGTAATGTGCTTTGCCAACTGTTTCGAGTTGCGCACCTCGCCATATTGCTCAAACAACTTGTGCAGTTGTGGCTCGGTATAGGTCATCAATATCTTCTCTGCAGTCAGCTCGCTGCGCTGGTCCATTCTCATGTCCAGCGGGCCATCAAACCGTATCGAGAAACCACGCTCTGCCGTATCAAACTGAAAAGAACTTACCCCGAGGTCGGCAAGAATGCCATCTATTTTGTTGTATCCGTGCAGCCTCAGGAACCGCTTCAGATGTCTGAAATTTTCAGTTACCGGTATCAGCCGGTCGTCATCGGGTTTGTTGCGCCAAGCATCGGCATCCTGGTCAAAGGCCAGCAACTTACCCTCTGGCCCCAGCCTTTCCAGTATCAGCCTGCTGTGGCCGCCGCCGCCAAACGTGGCATCGGCATACACCCCATCGGGCTTTATGTTCAGACCGTCTACCGCTTCTTGCAGCAACACTGTGGTATGGTAATAATTCTGCTCCATCATGCTTATCTTTGTTGGAACGGGTTACCAATCTTTTTAGCCATGTTGCTGAAGTTGGGCGCGTGTTGCTTCAGATGTTCATAGTATGTGTTTTTATCCCACAACTCCAGTTTGTTGCCCTGAGGGGTTAGTACGGCATCTTTTACAATACCGGCATACTCCATCATGTTTTTAGGTATCAACAAACGGTCTGCACTATCCATCTCTACCTCACTGGCTCCATTCAGAAACAAACGCTTGAATATCCGCTCTTCATCATCAAAATCATTCAATCTGCTCACCCAATCATGCACCACTTGCCACACATCCATAGTATAAATAGTAATACACTGCTCAAAACCGCGGTTGATGATAAACTTACGCCCAAGGGCTTCTGGTATCTGTTTCCGGATGTTCGCAGGCATCAGGAATCTCCCCCTGATGTCCAACGACACTTCACTTTCTCCGAGAAACGTCACCATAAAAACCCGCTTGGTCGATTTGTGGTAAAAAATGGGATTCTTGTGCAAAAATAGAGATTCCTTTTATACCCATGGGGTAGAATGTACATTTTAAATGCAAAAAGTTACTAACAACCAAACCTGAACAAGGTGGGGATTATCCACGTTTTTGTGGCATAACCTGTGAATTACTGTGGATAAACAGGCCAAAAGCCGTGAAAAATGAACTTTCCGTTACAACTCCAAAATCCATCAACTCATAAAAATATCACCAATATGACGTTTGGGGGAAATTCCCCCATTTTCCCCGCAAAAGACCTTATCATAACCTTTCAATGGCAAAAACACCCCAAAAAGCTATTCTGTATCCTGCAAAAAACTACCCGTTTGGGGAAAATTGTGCTACCTGCTTTCAAGACTATTTTAGGGGTCAAAATTCAAACTGCCTGCACACACATGTGCATAACTTTGGGTGGCTGCATCTTGCTTTGGGGCAGTATACCTGCCACCTGCAAGGCACAAAACACCCGCACAACTGCCCATACCAGTCATGTTATAGCCACCATAGCAGCCCTACCCGAGGTAAAAAGAATGGAAAAACACCTGCAACCTGAAGAATACCTGAGCATTCTGGTACGCGATACACCCACTACCGCAAAGCGATACTACTGGGTACAGGCCGGCATCAGCAACCCGGCACGCTACACCCCTGTGTACAATTTTGCCGTGTACCCACCGGGCATGTCCATAGGCTACATCAATACCCTTGCAGATACTATAGAACCACTGAAGGTGTGGCGGGAAAGGAAAGACAACTGCTCAAACCATCAATAAAAAATCTCCTTAGCGGCACCAGCCCCTATCAAACCAGCGGCCGCAGCCTTGTCAAAAAGGGTTTGTATGGCATTACGCCCGGTGGGTCCAAGGTCGGTTGTGTATTCATTTACATACAGGTCTATATGGCGGCGCATTACGTCTTCCTCCATCTCTTGTGCATTACACCGCACAAACTCCGATAGTGTTGGATAACCGGCCCACGACTTTGCCAAACTGCGGCGAATAATATCATCTACCATTGCCGCCACCTTGCGCCCCAGTGCCCGCTGCACCACTATACCACCCAGCGGTATGGCGGCACCCGTAGTTTGCTCCCACCAGTCGCCCATATCGGCCAGTTTCACCAGCCCCTTTTGTGCATAGGTAAATCTGCTCTCATGTATTATCAGCCCTGCATCATAGTCGCCATTCAGTACTGCCCCCTCTATTTCAGAGAACAATAGTTCGGTTTTGTTGCGCGCTTCGGGCCACGCCAGCGTCAGCAGCAGATTGGCAGTTGTTTTTACACCCGGTATGGCTATGCGGTAGTCTTGCATGCGGGCCATATCCAGCGGTTGGCGGGCTACCAGTAGTGGGCCAACCCCACTACCCAGCGCACTGCCACTATGCAGCAGCGCATATTTGTCTGCCGTATGCAAAAACGTGTTATAACTCAGCTTGGTTGCATGCAACCGCCCTTCCATAGCCCATTGGTTCAGTGTTTCCACGTCTTCCATCACATACTCAAACTTCAATCCCTGGGTATCTATACCGCCACTCACCATGGCATCAAAAATGAATGTGTCGTTGGGGCAGGGGCTAAAACCAAGCGTCAGTGTCATATGCTTATCCGTTATAAGGCACAAAGGTACGCCCTGCTACCCGCACAGCGCAGTGGTATAGGCTATAAGCCAATCATTCAGGGCAATAATGGCCTCCTTCATCTTCCAGCTACTTCTGTCTCTCGGGGTCACATAGTTCGATAGAGCCCGTACCTGCATAAATGGCACACCCGCCTTCAGGCAGGCATAGTGAAAAGCTGCGCCCTCCATACTTTCGGTACAATGCCCCATAGCTGCCCTCCGGGCCACAGTGGCCACGCTACCGGTTACAGTGCTCACTGTTATGCCCGTTACTTGCGGCATGTCTCCTGTAGTAGGGGTATTGTGCAGGGGGGCAGGCAGCATACCCTGCTGGTGTAGGGCATCATCTGGCAGTAGCAGCCCCATATCAAAGACAGATAGGTAATTATCATGGTCTTCGGCACCAAGGTCGCCATAGGTATCGGCCACTACACGTACCAATGTACCCAGTGGCAACCCACTATCAAACGTACCGGCTACACCAGCCTGTATCACCACATCGTACTGGTGGCGGGCCAGATGATCTGCTACAGCCCATGCCGTAGCAATAGGGCCCACCCCGGTCACCAGTATGCGGGCGCATTCGGGCATCTTTTCGCCAAACTGTGCTACCTCTGCGGCCGTAGCTGCCACTACCAGTATCTTCATAGAGCAATGTTAGCAAATGCACTCCTAACAACAGGCTTTTTATGCCCGTCTATGTGTAACTTTAAGGTATAACCAGAGTTTGAGACCACCATGCGCCAGACGATCACCCTTCTTTCCTTAATCAGTCTTTTCTGGGCACTGTCTCAGGGGTGTAAATGCCGCAAACCCAATGGTGGCGGCGACAATACAAATATAGACATGGGGGGCTTCCCCGATGCCGTAGGCAAAATACTGGTGGGCAAATGTGCTACCGCCGGCTGCCACAATGCCGCCAGTGCGGTAAATAGTGCCTACCTGCGGCTGGACACATGGACGGCACTCTTTGAAGGTGGTGCCAATGGTGCTGAGGTAGTGCCCTACTCGCCCGACTTTAGCCCGCTGCTCTATTTTGTAAATACCGACCCCGCACGCGGTGTTGTGGCCACGCCCACCATGCCCTACGATGCAACCGGTACCAACCCCAATCACCTCTCGGAAGCCGAATATAATACCCTTAAAGACTGGATAACCAATGGCGCACCCGACAAAGACGGGAATGTAGCCTTTGCTACCAACCCCAATACACGCCAGAAAATATACCTCACCCAGCAGGGCTGCGACCTTGTGGCCGTTATAGATGCAGCAACCGGCCTGGTGATGCGTTATATAAAAGTAGGCACATCGCCCGGTACAGAAAGCCCTCATTGCCTGCGAACCTCGGCCGATGGGCAATATGCATATGTGAGTTTCCTTAACGGAACAGGCATACAAAAAATTGACACCCGCACCGACCAAATCATCAACACCGCCACTCTGGGTTCCGGCTCGTGGAATATACTGTACATTGCCCCCGGCGACTCTATTGTAGCCACCAGCGACTGGACATCGAACGGACGCATACTCTATGCCCGTGCCAGCACCATGACGGGCATACCCGAGTATACAGGCAGTGGCGCAGGCCTCTTTGTCTATCCGCACGGCATTGCCAGCGATCTGGCCTTCGATACCGCCTTTATTACCGCCCAGTATGGCAATGTGGTGTACCGCTGGTCGCCCAAAGCCCCCTATTACCGCAAGGTCAGCATCAACGGCCAGCCTCCCATTGCTACCAATGCCAACGATAAAACCTCGCCAAACCCACACGAGATACTGATGGTGCCAGACCACTCGCGCTACTTCCTTACCTGCGAGGGCACCAACGAGGTGCGCGTAATGGATGCCCATACCGACCAATTGCTGAAAGTAATACCCGTAGGCAAGCTGCCACAGGAAATAGCCCTGTCGCACACCAAACCCTACATGTTGGTTACCTGTATGGAAGACGAAGAAGGTCTGGGACCCAAACAGCGTGGTTCGGTCTATATCATCAACTACAATACCTACGAAATTGTCAAAGTAATTCGTGGCGACTTCTTTCAGCCACATGGCATCACTGTAGACGATATCAATGGCCGCTTCTACGTAGCCAGTACCAACAGCAACCCCGATGGCCCCGCCCCACACCATGCCACTGCCTGTGCCGGCAGGGCAGGCTGGTACAATATCTACAACCTCAATACACTGGAACCCGTCAACAATCGTCGCTACCAGGTAAGTGTTATGCCCTACTCGGCCGATGTACGTTTTAAACCGTAACTACATGAAACAGAACCAATAACACCCAAACCCACACCCAAAGCGGCTTCCAACCATCATGCCCTTGCTTTTTTTTAACAGATTGATAGCTGACAAACATCATCTGCGGCCCGATTCTTGTAGTTTACTTTTACGGCGTGTGCGTGTTGCGCAGCGATGGAAACGGGAAAAGATGGAAACAGAAAGACTAACACATGTACTGACAACAATAGCTATTATTGCCGCTGCCTGTGGCATAATCATTTACCTCAGCTACTGCATGTTGCATTAATGGCTGGCATACAGCCTATGGATAATCATATTTTTCCAGCTCTTGCTGCATGAGGCGTTGTGCCGTCTCCTTTAGTGCAGGCAAGTCGGCCATGGTCATACCAGCCACTGGTATGGGGGCCAGCCTGATGGCCCTGTTTCGTCCCGGCCACACCTTCCACCATGCACTGTAATGCCAACGGTGTACCGTATCTGGAAAAACAACCGGCAGTATAGGTGTTTGTGTGGTAATAGCCAGCTTAAAGGCCCCATCATAAAAACTCTTCAACACCGCACCTGTCTCGTTAAACGTCCCCTCCGGAAATATGATAATATCACTTTCATGCCGCAGTATATGCCACAAAAGACGCATGCTTCTGGCACGGCTTTCGGCACTACCCCGGTTCACCATTACCACTATCTGTTTGTAAATAAACCCCAGTACGGGTACCTTAGAAAATTCCTTCTTGCCCAGCGGCCTGAAGTAGCCCGGCAGTGCCGGAAACAAGGCAATAGTATCAAGATAAGAAATGTGATTGGCTATAGCTACGTACCGCCCTTTGGGTGGCTCTGGCCCCAACACCGTCACCCGCATACCTATCAACCACAACCATATATGAAACCAATGGTTGATGATAGCAAAAATCAACTTGCGTGTACTGAGCCTGTTACCAAAACTAAGCGCCACAAATGCCGGCATTGTAACAACCAGCCCAATAAAGAAAGTGAGCACTACCCACGCAGCATAGAATGGCTGCAATATCTGCTTTGCCATGTGGGGTTAGCTACCCATATGTGGAATGTTGGGCCTGCCTACCACCTGCCTTCCTTGCCATGGTATCATTGCCATAAATATCACCAAAGACAAAAACGAACACCAAAACAAACGCTTGAATTTGCGGTCGTCATCTATATTCTTCTTGGTAACGCTATAGCCTACGTGCACCAGCACTATAGCCAGTACCATAGCTATAGCATGCTCTACCCCATAAAAACGCTTGTAAACATCCTTCATCATACCCCCTGCCGAGAAATAACCAGCCTCTATTACCTTGTAGTAATATAACAAGCCCCCCAGCACCAACTGCAAATCGCAGAATATCAACAAAAACAGTGCTATCTGCTTATTGATTTTCTGAAACTTCTTTTTGCCAAGCATGCCCACAATGCTCTGCAGCACTACAATTGCGGCTGCCAGCAAAATAAAGTACCTGAGTATACTGTGCAGATAGTTGATGTTGTTGATAAAGGTGTACATCGTTCTTACGTTTGCCTGCTAAGATAGTACGGAAACACTTAAAAAAATGCAACTACTAAATGTCTTAACATTCAGCGTAACATCAATTACTGCCAGACCTTTATTACAGCAGCAATCTACCACCACCCCATACGGTCGCGCAGGGTGCGTATGTGGGCAGTATGGTGCTGGCTATGCCACACATACAGGGCTACCACTTCCCATATAGGAAACAACCGGTTGTACTGCGGATGATAGTATGTTCTGTGCCAGTCGGCCGGTTGCAACTGCCGCAACAGCGACACCAGCCTTCTGTGCAGGCCATGCAGCAACGTTACCGATACATTTACCGGCACATCATCTACATCGGGCAGCATGGCCCACGCATTCTCTTTGTATGGGGTTACCGTTGGGTTCTCTTCCGTCAGTGCCAGCCGCACACGTATGTAGGCATTCATATGGCTATCGGCCACATGGTGTATCACCTGCTTTATGTTCCATCCGCCCGGCCTGTATGGGGTATCCAGTTGCGCCGCATCCATATTTTCTATGCAGGCATCCAGCCACAGGGGCAGCATCTCCAGCATGGCCAGCCATTCGGGCAGTAGGCTCTCGTCAAATGTTTCGGGTTTCTGGTACCTTCCTATCGGGTACTTCAGTTGTTCCAGCTCTTGTTCTGTCATGCTCATAGTGGTATTATCGATTTTTTTGAAGGAAAAGTTTTATCGTAAAATTCTTTCTCTGTCTTACTGGGCTTGTAAGACTTTCTCTGCCGTGCATACCGGTTTCTGTGGCTGAAAAATTCATCTGTAATGTCGGCCCCATGCGTACACACCACCAGCACATCGGGCTCCAGATACCGCACCTTCTCTGTATACAGCGATGCATAGTCATCCATGGCACCACATATATTGGCAGCGTTCACTATCTCTTTATCGGGCATCAACGCCTGTAACCTGCGGCAAATAGTGCGGTCGTCATCTATAAACGGATTAAATATCCTTGAATCGCCCACAAAAACAATTCGCTGCCGCTGCGCGGGAAAGGTAACCTCTTGTGCCATTCGCAGCCCCTGCTTGCTCACCTTTATTGCAAACGGTGGTCTTGGCGTATTGGCGGGCAGGTCGTTATTGCTTTCGTCCTGTCCCACATTGTCGGGCAGCACATCGCCCAGTACTGCAGGGCGTTCGTTCCATGTTTTACCACTACGGTAGCCCCCATACTTCGCCAGCAACGGCACAATGGCCCTGGCGGCAAATGCGGCACTTTCTTCACTCCAGTTGCCCAGTAGCGGAGGTGTATTATGGGTTGCGCCAGTGGTCCACTCTGCCACAGCATCTGTTATGTCTTCGCAGGGCACCTTCAGGTTGGTACATATCTGCCTTATGTAGGGTATGCCATATACATTGGCTGGTGTGGCAAACTTGCCCACCTCGGGTGTCATTATCAGTACCACCAGTTGCACATGGTCGGCAGTGGTTACCGTTTGCAGTTGCCGCAAGTGCTCGGTATACCGTTGCTGTAGCTCGGCATACACACGGCTACCGGGCATTTCATTCAGTATCTCGTCCTGCGGCACCCTGGGGTAGTCGGCCACCATCGATGTTCGGGCTATTTTGGTAGCCATCTCGTTGATGTTGTTGGTCTTTCCCCTGGTATCGCGCTCGTCTTTGGGGCTACTGCCGCAGGCTACTAACACCGTGGTTACCACGGCTGCCCATACCGGTACCAAGCACCTGCTATACATATATGCTACTCTATTAAAACCTGCCCTAAAAATACAAGCAAAATCCCAACCCAATGCCACTAAAAAACCCCGGATTGCTACATCCGGGGTCATATATTCACTATTCTATTTTCGTTGTACCGGCTGTCTTCCGCTCTGGCTCTTTTCCAACTCTTCCAGTTCTTTCACTGCTTTGTCGTTAGGGTCTATGGCCAGTAGCTTTTCCTTCCACATTTTCAGCTTTTCCTTATCCTTGGCATTAAATGCACAATACATCAGGTACTGATAAGCTACCTTCAGGTCGTTCTTTTTGTCATAGCTCGGCCCTACTTTCTCCAACCACTTCTCAAAGTATTGTACTCCGCCCCCTGTAGTAGCCTCAGAGTCTATTGCAGAGCCTACACGGCCCTGCCAGTAGTAGGCCGAAGGTTGCTGCTCGCCATGTTTGGCTACAAACTCATCGGCAGCACGGCCGGCATTGGTCCAGTCTTTACAGTAGTAATACATAATCACGCGCCACACATAGTCGGCAGCTTGTGCATCAGGGTTGGCTTTCACCAGATTATCATACCACTCGCCCGATTTACAATACTCTTTCTTTGCCTTAAACGCCTCTGCTACATCACGATACACATCGGTCTTGTTCTTTGCAGTATCGCCGTTAATGCCCTTCAGGTAGTACACACTTGCCGAGTCGGTCTGGCCCAATTTTAGGAACAATTTACCGTACTCTATGTAGGCTCCCGGCGTTATTTTGGCTGGGTCCTGGGTGGTAAAATAAGTACGCAGGTTGGTCAATGCCGCCAGCGAGTCGCCACAGCTTATCTGAGAGAAACCCAGTATACCTGTCAGTTCGATTCTGCGAGCTGCAGGTGCTTCGCCCAGCAATTTTTGCGCCTGTGTTACCGCATCGCAATAGCTTTGTGCCTGATACAGGGCACGAGTATAATCTAACCGGTCTTCAAACGTATTGTCCGAATGGGCCAGATAGTCTTGCAGGTTCTGCAATGCCTGCTTGTACTTGCCACTGCGCGAATACGCATCTGCCAAAGCTTTGTAAGGCAGTGGGTTGTTGGCATCTGCTTCTTTGGCACGGCCATAGTTATCCAGCGCACTGGTGTAGTTGCGGGCATCATACCACAAGTCGCCAATGCGAGACAGGGCCAGCGAGTTGGTTTTGTCTTTCTCTACTACAGCCTCGTAGTTGTTCATAGCCTCGCCACCACCCGTAGGCTGCTTGCGCATCAGGTCGCCCAAGCCTATGTGCAACTCCGATTTGTCGCCCTGATTTTTAGCCAGCGCATCTTTGTACCATGCTATTGCCTGATTGATGTCGCCACCGTCGGTATACGTAATGGCATCGGCAGCATACTTCTGCGGCATCCAGTCTTTCTTTTTTGCCTTTCCGGCCAGCTCCTTCGCTATACGGTTACCGTTGGCCACATCCTTGTTCAGGAAGGCTACACGTGCCGTACCAGAGATGTTGGCCAAATCTTCAGGATATTTCACGAAGGTGGCCTGAGCCTGCTGCAGGTTACCCATTTCCAGCAGGGTAAGCCCCAAATAATAGTTGGCAAGGGGATCTTTCTCGGCCAATGGGGTAAGTGTTGTCTGTGCCGATTTGAATTTCTTGTAGTAATACATTTTTACGCCTTCCTTCACCGCCGGGTCCTGTGCATAGGCACCAGCACCAAATCCTGCAAAGGCCAGCATCAGCATTACTTTTTTCATGTTGTACTTCATTCTGCTTTTTGAATTGTAGTTAAACTTAATGACTAATTCTTTATTTGTGCATCCCGTATCACCATCTCAGACCGTGCCGGAAACATATGTGCATGGAAGAATATCAACTGGCCACGCTGCCCTGCTAAGAAGTTTGCAAAACCCGTGCCAAGCCCCGGATAGCTCTCGGAGTTGATGTAGTACAGGTTGCGGGTAAGCGGATAGCTGCGTAGTGCAATATATGCCTGATAGGGCTGCAAAAATTCGCCCGTCTTTTCGTTTTTGATGGCCGCTACCCGAACACGATTGATAAAGGCTCCGGTATTATTGGGGTCGGCACTGTCGCTTACATAACCCAAACCCACAAAACCTATCGCCCCGGGGTTCTTCTCTACATAGTCTACCACCTCGGCATTGCCCTTGGCCGCAAATACATTGCTACCCAGCTTTTCGCCCTTCAGCACCGAGTCGTTTATGAACCGCACCGTGCTCGATGCCTGATTGTCGAATACCACAGTATATTTTTTACTGCTTTGCCCCGTCAGTATGCCCTTCAGCACAGGCATATCCAAAAGGGTATCGGCCGATTCTTTATTGAGCACCACAGCCACGCCCTCGCGCACCAGCAACAACGATGTCATATATACCTTCTGCTGCTTGCAAATATTCTCTTCCTGCTCGCTAAGCTGGCGCGTTACCAGTATAATACGGGCCTTCTTATCAAAGTAATCTTTGAAACACTCGCTCTCTGGCTTGTAGTGTATATGCACCTTCGCCTCAGGGAAGCTACTGTCAAACACTATTCCCTGCTGCTCTATCACCGGCCTGAAGGTCTCATCTACCGAAATATCTATCTCCCCTTTGCCCAGCGAATCGGGATGTTTTGGCTTATGATCGCACGACAACAAAAACAGACTCAAGCTCAGAAACCACAACTTTTGTCTCATAGAAACGCAATTTTACTTAATAAATCTTAAGGTCGCAGAAAAGAAAATGCAATGTAACAACAATTTAACAGCTACCCAAAGTGGCTCTTTCAGCACAAAATGCCCTGTATTTTTTAACAAACAATTGTACCACAGCCGGGTATATATGGCCAACTAACGGCGGCGGCGCATGGCCACCATGCCCCGGTATATACGAAAGGCACCATACAAAATGAGCGCAACACCCAGTACATAACTCTGTACGGTGGTCAGCTCCATAACGCCAAAGTAGCGTATACTCAAGGCCACAACTCCTATAATGATGTACACTGCCCCCATGCCTATATCCAGACTGGTGCGAAACGTACTGAACGTCTTACTATCCTCTATCCGTTCATCAAGATTCATAAACCCATCATTTTTTTTGCGAAAGTACTATGTAAAACGAGACTACAACCATGCTGTTCATCAGTCGCCCTACTGTTTGTAGTATAGATGCCTGCCATAGCCATATTCCATAAACCAATAAAAAACATGACGGCAGCGCATTTTCTGCAAAACCGGGTTTTGTGGTAACAACTTTTTGCCTACTTTTGCCCTCCCCAACAAATGGTCTCGTAGCTCAGTTGGTAGAGCAGCTGACTCTTAATCAGCGGGTCTAGGGTTCGAGTCCCTACGCGACCACACCTTAATTTAATTGGTTATCAAGGCGTTACATGCAAAATGTGACGCCTTTTTACTTTCTGCAGGAATTTGCCCGCACTGAAACTTGCAATCGTGTACGGAGAGACCATGCAGGAGCTTGCCCCAAGTAGGAAATAATATCATTGAACAAATGGCTGCTTCTAAAAGGCGGCCATTTTTATTTGATCTTCTCAATAGCGATCGCATCAAGCAAGTCAAGCAACGCTCGATGTCAGTCAGTATCTTGTCGAAGTCCTTGTCGCTCAATCCGTCCTGGAACTTGAGGTAGTCGAAGAAAACTTTGCGCAAATGCCGGCTTGCGCGCTGCGCGTCAATGTCCTCAATAAAGTATCTAAGTCGCTCCACCAATTCTTCCGACAGCGCGCTTTTATCTCCTGACATGTTGTATTGTTTATAGCCGAATTTACGCGCGCATGATTTCGTGAACGCCATACCAGCGCAACTTTCGCGCATCTTTAGCACAGAAGATTATCCTGCTGTTCTCGGAACTGCTATACTCGCATTGAACATCAAAATAAGAAGAGAATATGAACGCCAACTACCAGCTTCGCGAATATCAATGCACGGATAATTACTACAGATACGGAACAATATTACTGACTGATGGAGCCTTGGCTTTTGCGAAGCTCTTTGAAGCATTTTGGTTTTGGACATTATCTCAAGTTATCAGCGCAACTTGCAGGACGAAGAGTTTCAGGTATGGAAACTTGTAAAGAACGAAGACAGTAGCGCGCTCGTAACTTGTGAAAATGGCAACGGGGTTGTCCTCAAGAAACAGCGCGTCGAGTGGACAGATTTCAGCTCGACAGAAGCAACAATATGGGTAGAATTTGGAACTGCATTACTTCCCTCAGAACACTAAAAGCTCAATCATATGACAACACAATTATGGCAAACAAAGAAGCCTACCGATGGCAGGCCTCTTTGTTTGCAGGATTGGCTATTGGGAAAAGGTGGAAGTGAGATATCGCCCGAATTCGCTATTTGCATTTATACCATTTCTTCTTGCTCAGACTGTTTTTGCTGATCGGAGGCTTTTTATGGAATGGCATAAAGTGATACGTTTCTGGTACTGCAGGTACCCTTATCCTTATTTGGTTACTATTCTCTCCACAATAGTAACATATCTCCTTTATCATAGACAAAGTAGTATCATTTGGTATAACATACCAGCGTTCCAGCATATCTCTTTTCCAGTTTTCACTGAAATAGAAGTACTGCACTTTTATCGTATCTCCATAAAGCTTAAACCGTCCCCAGTTTGCCTGATACACAGCGCTTGTCTCCGGAGTATCATAGTTGTTCGATATCATAAAAGTGTCGCGAAATGGGACAATTGAGCCAGCGTAAATGCCATTTTCATAAAGAAAAATGGCACCCCGCCCATTTTTTTGGGGTATATCTCTTCCCAAATACCCATCCATACGAAGCCGTGTACTTATGCCAGTTGCTGTGCTATCGTCACAATTGGTGAAGTATTTATGTCTGTATGTGACCGGAATACACCCGGTGAAACCTATCGTAAGCAATAGGAGAAACATTGTGGTATTTGTATTTTGCTGTTGCATCTAGTATAATGAATACGAATCTTCCGTGCTTTTATTGAAATAAAGTCTGCTTTTATTCTCTGGAGTCCAAAGCGGATAATATCTGCCATTTTTTATAAGATTCAATACTTCATGTACTCCATTTTGTATCACATCCTGACCTGTAGGTATATCACCACCGATGCGATAGGCCTTGCCGTTATAGTTATAGCCAACATAAGCCGCACCAAGCAATACAGAACCTTCCTTATAAAAACCACCTCTCTTCCCGGAAAAAAGGGATTTACCACGTACTCCTTTTCCTCTGCCTACGCCAGATACCTGCTCATGATCTGTTGTGAAAGTTTTCAAACCACAGGTAAAGTTACCTTTTTGTATCTCAAACGCACCAGTTCTGTATTTATCACTGAATGTTTGAAGTAGCTCTTGCCATATTTCCCGGAAAAACTAAAACCTTTGTGCAGGCTATAACACTGGGCATTAATGGTGCCTATTATGCCAACCCACTACCCCTCATGGCAAACAAAGAAGCCTACCGATGGCAGGCTTCATTATTTGCAGGATTGGCTATTGGGAAGAGGTGGAGGTGAGATATAGCAGGCATCTGCTATTTGCAGTTATACCATCTCTTCCGTCTTAGAGAAAAATCATTCGATATTGGCTTAGGCTTTGGCATGAATGGCGTAAAGTGATGGATTTTTTCCGGATTCGGCATTTTTACTTTTGTTTTACGCCTACTATCCTCTCCACAATAATAACATATCTCTTTTAGGGTAAACAAAGTAGTATCATCTTTGATTAAATACCAAATTTCCCCCATGTCCTGCTTCCATGCTTCGCTCATATAAAAATATTGTGCTTTAATTGTATCTCCGTCAAGTCTGTATCTGCCCCAATTGGTAAAATATACTTGTTCCCAATCTGGCTTATTGTAAACTTCCCAAATTCTACTCACATTGCGTAGCAGAACAGAGGAAATAGAATATGTACCATCATCATAAAGGAAAACGACACCGATGCCCTCTCCGGGTACATTCAATGCGAAATATCCATCTATATGTAGCCGAGTGCTTAACCCAGTCTGAGCTCCATCATTACAATTCGTAAAGTATCTATGCCTATGTGTCATCATAATGCATCCTTCCAGGAAAATAGCCAACACAATAAGTGTCACAATTGATTTCATTCGAACAAACTAATACAATGAATACTGACCTTCTGTACCACTACTAAAATAAATTTTCGTTTTATCCTTAGGCGTCCAAAGGGGGGTGTATTTATCAGGATCCTGTGTTATCAAATTCATAACAGCATGTATTCAATTTTGTATTATATCTTGACCCGTAGGTACATCAACACCTATGCGATAGGCCTTTCCATTATAGTTATAGCCCACATAACACGCACCAAGCAATACAGAACCATTCTTATAAAAACCACCTCTCTTTCCAGAAAACAGAGATTTACCACGCACTCCACCTCCATGTCCTCCTGCTTGTTCATGATCAGTTGTAAAAACCTTCAAGCCACAGGTAAAGTTACCTTTTTGTATCTCAAAAGCACCGGTCCTGTATTTATCACTGAAAGGAAAATCTTCATCCAATTTTATCGAGAAGTCATTTTTCTTATAGCCCGTCTGCCACATATGCTGTTTATATTTTCCCCCGTAACTATTTAACGCTACGGAAAAATATTGGTCATTTGCCTGGTCGTGAAAATCAAGCGCACCATAGCACCGGGTTTCCATGCCATAACCTTTGGAAGCCCCTAAACTATCAAAAGCAGTCTGGACAAGCATTTGAAGAATTCTAACATTGCTCTTAAAGCATCAAAAAGAAAACATCAAAGGCCCACTCTTAATCAGCGGGTCTATGGCTCGAGTCCCTACGCGACCACCACTCAGAAAGGCATTACACAACAGTGTAGTGCCTTTTTTTATTTGGTGCAATTTGTCTCTGGCTATTGTCTCGCAGAGGCCTAGTCAGACATCAAGGCGACAATCTTCAACACCCGGCATTCCTGGTACAAGCCAAAGAAAAGTTGTATCTATACATTATCAAAACGCACCTCATGTTACATATACTTTTGTTAAGCTTCTTCGCACACAAACAGCCGGCTGATGCCCCATTTTCTTTGGCTGGAAATATTTCCCCCTATCAAACGCAATCTAAACTCAAAGTGTACCTCTTAAAAATGAACCAGCTCAGTCAACTATTTGGAGGAAGTAATATGACTGTAGTTGATAGTTCCGATATTGACATAAACGGCAATTTTTGTTTCACCAACAATCAGGTAATTGAAGACAGTATATTCTACCGGGTGAATATTGTGGCAACAAATTCACAACCTGCCGGCTCTATAACCATGGTGGGCACAAGAGAAAACTTTGCATTCTTTCTGCTTACAAAAACCTCCCAAATAAAATTCACTACCGATGCCACTCATTTTGCCGATAAAATGACGCTGATTCAAGCCGACAATACCAATCGGCTCATAGGTCATATTGCCAAATTGCGAAGAAAAGAAAACCATCTCATAGATTCCCTTGTAGCAAAGCGTGCACAACTCAATACTACATCTGTATCCTATAATACAGAGTTAAAAAAAATCAACTCTTTGTTGGAGCACTCTTTTGAATATACAGCGAAACATCTGGCAACTTTTGCAGATACCGTCAGCGATTCGTACGCCTCGCTGTTGGCAGCAATGTATCTGCCCGCCGAAGACTACAAGCCATTTCTCAACCAGATAAAAAGTAGATACCAAACACAAATAAGTGCCTCCCGATACGTAAACCAATTTGACCACGAGATTAATGGCACCTCTCAGCAACTGGCTATAGGTAGCAAAGCCCCCTATATCTCACTGCCCCATGTTAATGGCAAAATGGTATCACTAACAGACCTGAGAGGAAAATATGTATTGATCGATTTTTGGGCAAGTTGGTGCTCGCCATGTCGTGCAGAAAGCAAAAACATACTGAAACCATTGTACACCCGGCATCGAAACAAAAACTTTATTATCCTCAGCATCTCGCAGGATATGAATCATAAAAACTGGCAACAAGCCATACAACAAGATGCTACTACCCAATGGCTACATGTATCGGACCTGCGAGGTGCTGCGTCAACGGTGGTATCAGACTACAATATTCCACACCTACCCTATAACTACCTTGTAGACCCCAATGGCAACATCATTGCCCGCAACTTGCATGGTACCGCACTGGAAAATTTCGTAGAAAATATACTCGCTACTG
>JAGKWS010000044.1 GCA_021151685.1 Chitinophagaceae bacterium | reverse complement strand
AGCGGCGTGCGGCCCATGTGCCCAATGCTGCCAGAAAACACAGCAGGGCGGCTATTGTCCAAGTATCGGTCATGGTTTGGGCGGTGATGGATTGCCACCACGACAGGAAAAAAATATCGGGGGTGGGGGCAATAAAATGGCTGATGCGCGCCTGCGTAATGGCCAGATTGTCCTTGGCATCGCGGTGACCGGGGTCTACGTGCAGGGCACGCTCATAGTTCAGTATGGCGGGGGCTATGCGGTTCAGGCGGTAATAGGTATTGCCCAGGTTGTAGTATACCTCGGCATTATGCGGCTTGGTGGCGGCCACCAGTTCGTAGTAGTGGGCTGCACTATCGTACTGCTTTTGCAGGTAGTAGTCGGTCGCTTTTTTCCATTGTTGTTGCCATTCAGCCCCCCTGCCGGTAACTGCCAGCAGTAGTAGTGCTACTATTGCGGTTATCCTGTTCATGCTTTGAAAACGTCTTCGAGGTTACTGATTATTTTTATGGCATCGTCATAGGTGTCTGTCATGGTGCGCGAGCCGCCACTGGCGTAGAGGGCAGTTTCGCACTCCCATAGCACGTCATTCAGCTTCTTCTGCACATCGGCAGGCACATTGCGGCTGTTCATGGCCTCGGTAGCGGTATCGCGCGAGAGGGCCGAAAGGGGTATGCTCAGTTTGTCGCTCAGGTAGAGCCACATAGCCTTCGATACCTCTTCATAGAACGGCTTTTTCTCTTTCTTTTGCAGGTAGGTGCGTGCGGCCGTCAGGCGTTGCAGGGCCACCTTGTTGGCGCGTTTTTTGCGCAGCAGCACCGTATCGCGCGCTAGCTCTTCGTTGCGGCGACGCCATACGCCATAGCCTACCAGCATGGCTGCTGGCAGCAAGTACAAAGACCAGTAGCCGGGTGTGTGCAGGGCCGGGCGACTTTGCATAGTAAGGGTAGGTGGGGCTTGCTTGATGATGTCGTGAATGTCTTTGTACGATACCGTATTGTCGGGCTTGCGGCTCATGTAGTTTTTGCCGGGGTTCACATGCACCTTCATCGGCTCGGTTTGTACGGTTATGTAGCTGTTGGAGGCGGGGTTGAAGTAGGTGAACGGGATAGGGGGTATTACATAGTCGCCCGGGGTTTGTGGGGTAATGACGTAGGTAATGATTTTGCTGCCCGATATAGTGTTGCTACGGCCGGTAATGGTGTCTATAATCACAGGGTCGTAGGTGGCCAGGCCATTGGGCAGTGCAAGTTTGGGGGCTTCTATCAGTTTCAGGTTGCCACTGCCGTTTATGTTCAGTATGAGGGTGGCAACATCGTCGGTAGAGAGTTCTTTTTTGTCCAGCCGGGCGGCAACAGAGTAGCTACCCACTGCACCGCCAAAGTTGTCGGTTTTGCCTTTTTCGGGCAGGTCGGTCACGGTTATTTTCAGCGGAATGCTTTGCAGTGTAACGGGTACGTCTTTGTACACCTGTGTGTTGTAGTAGGTGTTGTTGAAGTACGGGTCGTTCATCATGAGGGTGCCTGCGCCAAATGGGTCGAACATATCGGCCATGCGGCGGCGCACGTTTTGTATCACGCGTACCACGCCCTTAGCTTCGGTAGGGTCCAGCTCCAGTTTGCCGGTTTGGGTGGGGAACAATGCCGATTTTTTGAGTAGGAACACCTGATATTTTTTGCCGTTCACTACCTCTTCGGTAGGTTTGTTTTGGTTGGGTATGTCGAAGTCCTGAGCCCAGAACCCATTGAGGGTGGGAAGCTTGGAAATAGACATCTGCATGGGCAGGCGCGAGTATAACTTGTAGCTGATGGTAACCTGCTCGCCCACGCGCACCAGACTCTTGTCGGACACTACTTTGATGAAGAGGTCTTTCTTCAGCTCGGCATCGTTGATGGGTGGGTCTTGCTCTTGCTGGCCTTGCTGTTGCTGCTGCTGGCTACGTTGTGCCTGCATTTGCTGCTGTACTGCCTGCATTTGCTGCATGTAGCGTTGCTGCATTTGGCGCATGGCGGCAAAAATATCGTCATCATCACCGCCAAAAGGGTCGGCATTGCGGGTGCGCTGTTGCTGTGCCAGCGAGCCTCCCACTACCTGTATGGTTACTGCGTTGCTTTGGTAGGCATGGCCGGCACCATCCCTGGCCGTAATGGGCGGTATGGTAAAGGTGCCCTCACGGCGGGGCTGCAGCACATATGTTACAGATATGCTGTGTGAGGTAACCACCCTGTTGCCAGATATAGTGGTATTGCTGCTTTGCGACTGGTAGGGGCCACCAACAATTACAAAGTCGGCATCAGACGGATTGCTGACTGCGCGCACATCTTGCGCATCGCGTATGGTGTACTGTACCTGCACCTGGTCTTTAATGCCTATTTTGCCAGCACCAGCCACGGCCGTGAAAACTACATTCTGCCCATACACCATGCAGCTGCTACCAATAAGCAAAAGCATAAGGAAGCAGTAACGCCACATACAATATATAATGCGTTTCATTTCTTTGAGAGGACTGTTACAAAAATAAACGTGAATGCGTATGAGGGGTGGGGGAGGGGGGTTAAAGCTACGTTAAAAACGATTGCAGCTATGTTGCCACATGTAGTATGCCTGGGTAGGCAGAAAAGAAAAAATAAAAAGTGCAAGATTTATTTTGTTTTTCAAAAGTGGTGCCTATCTTTGCAATCCCAAATCGCTGGTGTGGTAGCTCAGTTGGTAGAGCAAAGGACTGAAAATCCTTGTGTCGGGGGTTCAATTCCCTCCCACACCACCAGTACACAGGTCGCTCTCAAGGCGGCCTGTTTTGTTTTTAAGCCCTGCGGAATGCGGCAGAAAAGGGATCAATCGGAAAAGCTGGGGGATACATAAGATATCAAGCGTAGATGTTAGCCAGTCTGAAGAGGAAGAAAGGAATATCTCTCACGCCGCTTGACGATGAACGGAAAAGGGGCAGTTTTTGTAAGTCTCACTTTTTTTTTCGTGCGGACTGTTGCCGAATAATTTATTTTTACTCGTTGCTAATTATGTACTCGTTGCTTTGTAGACGTGACTGATTAAAGGTTTGATATAAAAGAATTCAACAAGTTGTTCCCAATAATTCTATCTTTATTTTATATTTTTTTGTTTTTAAAATAGTATGCATAGCAAAATATTAAACGTTGCAAACATAAATGCATATTATAAAAATCTATAAAAGCACTTTAATTGTATACTTTATGAAAAAAAAATCCCTTTTAGGGCTGATTGTCATGTTATTTTTTACGACACAATTGTATGCCCAAACAGTAGTGTACTATAATGATTTCACGGGTTACACTACGGGTGGATATACTTTGGGCGGAACGCCATTCGTTACTTTTATGCCTAATTCAAGCTCAAGTGCTTCTGGAGTAGGGTATGCGGGTTCTTCTGTTGGTGTTACCATTGCATCGACGTGGCCTGTAACACCAAATCAGCTCGCAGCATATGTGGATATGCTGTATATAGGTACCAATAATGGGCATTACCAGCAGGCAGGCGCACTATCCACCTTTAGTGCGCCATTTAGTCCTACGCTTTCATCGAACCCTTCCCTTGTGGAGTGGACGTTTAATATGAGGACAAGTAACGCCCAAACGGGTTTTGCCACGAGCCAAGATGCAGCCATAACGATATTGTGTTCTGACGCTGGTTTTTGTGCTACAGGAAGCGGATATGCCGTCACATTCGATCCAAGTGTTGCTGGTGGCTCTTCGATTAGATTAGTGAAATATACCGGAGGCCTTACAGGAACTGTTACCAATATTATTTCATCTGCTACCTCGACACTGGCTAGCCCTACAAACTATGCAAGTATCAGGGTAACATATAGCCCATTTACCAATCGATGGACCCTCCATGTAAGGGATGATGGCCCGACGATGTTCAACAACCCTGCCACCGGAACATTATCATTTGTGGGAAATGCTATTGATGCTACTTATACTAGTACAGCCATGAGTTATTTTGGTTTTCATGTAAATTACTCAGTAACTAGCCCGGCTATACCGAGCCCGCAAATTGAATATGCCTATTTTGACAATTTTCGGGTATCTGTGGGGTGCATGCCTATTATGGGTGCTACTGAAGTATGTACAGGGAATACTTCTTTGCTCAGCCATGATGCAGTTGACGGTACTTGGAATAGTGTGCCGGCATCTGTGGCTACTATTGATCCATCCGGCTTATTGCACGGCATAACCCCTGGTACTGCAATTGTCACTTACACTATAGGAACATGTGTTGTAAATACTACAGTTACGGTCAATACATTGCCAGCACCCATAACAGGTACGTTAGAAGTGTGTGAAGGATTGACAACCACGTTAACCCATACTGCGAGCGGTGGAACTTGGAATAGCGGTGCGGTAGCAATAGCAGGTGTGGATGCAGTAGGGGTTGTCACTGGTATTGCAGCTGGCATATCCAATATTACATACACCCCGCCCACAGGGTGTCCAACAATTTCAATGCTGACTGTAAATCCAATGCCAGCAGCCATCACGGGTATGGCCGTAGTTTGTGAAGGTCTTACTACTACTCTTTCAAGTGCGACAGGCGGTGGGAGCTGGAGCAGCAGTGATGCTGATGTAGCTACAATTGACGGTAGCGGAATGGTATCAGGTATAGCGGGAGGAATATGTAGCATTACTTATGCACTATTCACAGGTTGCTTTGTAACGAAAAATGTCACTGTGAATTCCCTGCCAAGTGCTGGAACTATTACCGGTACTGCAATCGTATGTCCAACGGCTACTACAACTTTAAGTAACAGTATCGGTGGAGGTGTTTGGAGTTCCTCAAACCTTACCCGCGCTGTCGTAAGTGCTACAGGAGTGGTTACAGGGATTGCTGCCGGTACTTCAACTATATCTTATACAGTAACCAATAGTTGTGGTACTGCTACTGCAACAGTTGTTGTTACAGTCAATCCATCTCCCAATGCAGGCACAGTCACCGGTACTGGTGTGGTTTGCCCTGTGGGAACAACATCTTTGAGCAATCCCACAGCCGACCCTGGTGGTGTATGGACCTCTTTGAGCACAGCCATAGCCACTGTTGGTGCGTCTTCAGGAATTGTAACAGGTGTTGCGGCCGGTACAGCAACCATTTCCTATACAGTGACCAATAGTTGTGGAACCACAGCAGTTACAAAGATTGTAACGGTAAATCCAATGCCCAATTCAGGCATTATTACAGGTGCTACAACAACATGCCCTGCCGGTACCAGTACGCTAAGTAATCCAACCGGTGATGCGGGCGGTATATGGGCTTCTATTACTACAGCAACAGCTACAATAAACGCTTCCACAGGTCTCGTATTGGGAGTGGCACCCGGCACTACCACCATCTCCTATACTGTGACAAATAGTTGTGGTACTTCCGCAACAACAACGATCTTTACGGTCAACCTGCTACCCAGTGCTGGTATTATTACCGGTACACCTACGGTTTGCCCTGCGGCTACCACTGTTTTAAGTAACGGAGTAGGAGGTGGTGTATGGAGTTCTTCAACTCCCGCAAACGCCACAATAAACGTCACCGGAACAGTGACCGGCGTATTAGCCGGAACAAGCACCATTTCCTACGCCGTAACAAACTCCTGCGGCACTGCGGTAGCTACCCGGGTAGTAACAGTTACCCCGTTACCGAATGCTGGTGGCATCACAGGAATAGCAACTGTATGCCAAGGCCTTACCACAACTCTTTCAAATGCAACGCCCGGAGGGACATGGAGTAGTGCTACTTCGGGAATTGCTACAGTAGATATTTCAGGTACAGTTACTGGTATCGCCGCAGGTACAGCTGTTATTTCCTATGCTGTTACCAACAGTTGCGGTACTGCTGCTACAACAAGAAATGTAACGGTAAATGCTTTGCCTGCACCAATTGCCGGTATTGCCAATGTATGTGTGAGCGCAACAACAGTATTAACTGATGCCGACCCAGGGGGCACTTGGACGAGGAGCAATACAAATGTCACTATAGGGGCGGGAACAGGAATAGTAACCGGTATGACGACCGGTACTGTGACAATAACATATACACTGCCAACAACCTGTATGACAACAGCTACCGTTACCGTGAATTCTCTGCCCATTATTTATAATGTAACCGGTGGCGGAGGCTATTGCGGGGGGGGCGCAGGTGTGCATATCGGGCTAAGCGGCTCTGAACCGGGTATCAATTATCAGTTGTATAATGCTGCTACAGCTGTTCTTAGCCCAGTAGTGGGCGGAGGTTCTTCCATTGACTTTGGTGCACTTACTGCAGCAGGCGTATACACTGTGCAGGCCGTAAATGTTACTACATCATGCGCGCAAAGCATGAGTGGAAGCGCAGCCATTACCCTTGATCCTTTTATGGTACCGTCGGTCAGCATAGTACCTTCTTATTCGGTAAGTGCATGTGCCGGTGCTACAGTCACATATATTGCAGTGCCGGTAAATGGAGGTGCTTTGCCAACATATCAATGGTATGTGAATGGTATTGCAGTAGGTACACCAGTTAATCACTATAGCTACATGCCGACAAACGGCGACATTGTTTCGGTAATGTTGTTCCCGGAAGGTATATGCGTTTTGCCTACAACTGCCACCGCAGCCCACTTAGTTTCTGTTCTCCCGCCCGGCACCCCATCTGTGAATATTTCAGTATCACCCGGGAGCATTGTTTGTTCAGGCGATCCGGTTGTTTTTGCCGCTACACCAGTACTAGGCGGTACCGCACCTGCTTATGTATGGGTGCGGAATGGGATCAATGTAGCTACAGGACCTACATATACATATGCACCTGGCACGGGTGATGCAGTGTTCTGCAAAATGACCAGCAATTACATATGCAGGTCGGTAGATGTTGTTAATAGCAATACTGTAACAATGACTGTCACCTCTGGTGCGCCTGCTCCAACTGTCGATATTACTGCCAATCCGGGCACTACCATTTCCGCCGGTCAGACAGTAACCCTTAACGCCACTACTACTGGCGGTACTGTTCTAAAGTCATACAAATGGGCAGTAAATGGAATACATATAAGTGGCGCAACAAATAGTGTATTTGTAAGCAATACATTTTCTAATGGGAGTATAGCAACTTGCGAAGTAACCAATAGTGATGCCTGTGCAAACAGTACGTTAAAGTCGATAGTAATTCACGTTGGTGCTACTGGAGTACATGAAAACACATCAATTTCAGGCGGGATCAATCTGTATCCGAACCCCAATAACGGTGTTTTTGTTTTTAATATACATTCCGCAATCAATGAAAATGTACACGTAACGATTACTAATATGCTTGGCGAGAAAGTAAAGGAAGTTTCTTGTTCTACCAATATAGACAAAGAGGTACTTCTTGATATCGCAAAAGGAATCTATTTACTTACTGCCATAACAACATCTCAAAGAGAGAACGTAATATTTGTTGTGCAATAAACATTGTCTGCTGTTTGGGGCTTAAGGAAGCAGAAAAGTGGTGATGCCACTTTCTCAATCGTTCTAAAGCAGTATTAAGGGATACCTCAATTTTCGTTAAGTTGTTGCTCAGCGTACTTTTGAGTTTTAATGTATTCCATCCCATGCTACTATACACTGAAAGTTGCTCCCAGAGCGACTTTCAGTGTATAGTTCATTAGGTGGCAGAAAAGGTGGCAGTTTTTGCAAGTCCCCATGTCAGACGTAGTATGTAAAAATTGATGATAAAAGTTTGGCGTAGACCCTTCTTGCCATAGCATGTAAAAGAGGTTTGGCGTTGGCTTTGCCTACGCAGGTGCGGTAGCCGGAATCTGTCCGGCGTGATCTTGGGGTAAGTACTGGTCATTCGCCAGCGGCAATGCCCCACTGTTGCAACGCGCTCCCATGTCTGCTACATATCGACTTGTTTGTACCAACTGCACTTTAATATTTATCTGATACTTTATTGCATGTATAACTTATCCACATTTTCAACCCGAAACTGCACTTTCTCATCCCTGCCGTCGAGAAATTTGCATCATGCCTTATTACAGAATTACCATCACCGATGTATATGGCAAGGTGTACCAAGGGGTGAAGTACGATTATCAGGAGAATATTGAAATGTACTTTATCAAAGCTCACCGTGCCGCACTGCTTTCATTGAAGATGACACTAAAATCAGTTGATGTAGTCATGCTTCGCGAAGGCTGTCAGGAGGTGATAGACTATAAAGCCCAGCGACTGAAAGAACCATATAATGGCCCCGTAAACACATCGTCTCATCTCAAGGACAAGTATGCATACCGCCCGGAAAACCAAAAGGAATAATCCTATTGGTGGTAGTCTGATACAACAGAAAACGGCTGGGTATATGTCTCTAAGTGCGTGACTGCGACAGTCAGTTTCAGCGAAAGCCGCACACAAAATTTGCCATGCACTCACCGAAGTATACCGTGCAGAGGTTAACATAAAAAAACGACCACCGCACAGGTGGTCGTTTTTTTATGTTGGGTGTGTCTATCCTTTTTTGATGCGCCTTTTCTCCTGTCGTTTTAGTTTTCCCTGGCTGCGCCATTGGCTTTTGGGTTTGCCGGCCAGTGCTGCGGGTACGTCTATCAGGCGGGGTTTCAGCGTTAGTATATTGCCTGTGGGTATATCTACCCACCAACCTATGCCAGCAGTAAGTAGGGCATCTACCACTACTATTTTGCCCCATACTTTGGGTTTTAATGCTACGGTGGCCGTTTTTCCACCGGCCGATAGTGTGATTGTGGCTTTCTTTTTCCTTGGCAGCCGCACACAGTTGGTGTGGTATTCTATTGCTCCGTGCTCTTTACCGGTTGCTGCAAAAATGTCGCTTTCTATACTCAGGTTCTCTCCGTTCGATGATACGCTGAGCCCTGCCGGTGCATCTATCAAAAACACCTCGGTTTTGCCTTTCTTTTTGGCATTCAGTATGGTGCCGCAACTATTAAGCGACAGTGCAAGAAACGCTGTAGCCGCAATAAATAACAGGTTCTTCATGTGGTACTATTTAACGGATGATAATTGATTCGAATGCAAATCTACACCGTGTACTATGTCCTGTCAATCACACTTTAGTAGCATTTTGCGGCAGCTTATATTGTGGCAGCTCAGGGTGGCATCATAGTTTGCTACAGCAATTATTGCCCCAATGGCTTGTGCTCTCTTGTGTTTTTTTTGAATAATGTAGGCCTTGTGGCAGCGCAACAAGGCCTTTGGATGATGTATCTGCTATTTTCTTTGCGGGTGATAGTGGGTTGTTGTAGGCAAGTGTGTCTCTGTTGCGCTATTGGCTATTGGGGCACATAGGCAACAGGCCCGGTTTTTGCCGGGCCTGTTGTACTTAAACGGAGGGGATTTATAGTAAACTTCTACTGTTTGCGGAATGGTATTTGCGACCGGAGGTTTCCGTATTGGTCTTTTACCACAATTATATAATTGCCATCGGGCAGGTTGTTCAGCGGTACGGCTTCTATGTCTGTGCCATTGCGTTGCCAGCCATGGGTGGCATCTCTGCCCATCATGTCATAAATATACACCATATCGTTCGTGTTGAGGCCACTGATGTTGATGTGTGTATGTGCAGGATTGGGGTAGGCCGTTACGTTGCGCCCGGTAACCGTAACCACATCGGTAGGTGGCGGCGGCGGTGGTGGCGGTGTTACAATTCCGTCTGATGCCAACTCGGCCAGTGCCGAGTCGGTGGCAGGGTTGCTGAAGGAATAAAACATGCCTATCGTGTATTGGTTGGCAGGGCGGCGGCCACCCATGGTGGGTTTGTAGCCCACACTGTCCGATGCACTATCTACCGGTGCCAGATGGTCTATCTTGAATAAAAGCCCAATGGCCACATCGCCGGTAACGCTACCCCCCATGGCATAGGTAGCACCTGTCATGCCGCCACTATACACCGATGCAAGGTCTGTGGTACCAGATATGGGCCATGCCGAGTATATGAAGCAGCGGGCATTAGTATCGGCTGTGCCCAGCGACAGTACAGGAGCTGTAGATGACAGGCCTGTGGCACGTACTACGGTTGCGTTCAGCGGGTTGGGGCGTTGGTATTGTATTACATTGGATGTGGCAAAACCGCCACCGGGCCACGACACATCATTGTCGGGGTCCAGACTGCGCAAGTAGTAAATATCGTTTTTGGGTACGCTGGCATTGTTGATGATGGTGATGCGCATGGTGAAGTAGAGGGCACTGCTATCAAGCGTGGTTACCTGCCGTATGGTCATACTGTCAAAGGTTCCCTCCCATGTGCCTATTACTTTGGGGCCACTAATGGCGTATGCGGTATTGGTGCCGGTTAGCCCGCCGTTAAAGCCCGCACAGCTATGCGACCAGCCACGTGTGGTGCCTACCTGTATGTTCCAGCCTTCAAATGGGGTGCCCGGTGTAAAATAGTCGCCCATGTAGGCGGGGGTGCCCACCGTCCAGCCGTCCATAGCAGGGTCTGCTACAAAACCCAGTGGCCCTGTAGTGGTGGTAGACGAGTAGTGGGGATGGTAACCGGCAGGCGAGCCCGTAGCTCCAAAGTCGCCATTGGGGCAAATGCCAGCCTCTACATAGTTGCCCTGCAGAAAAACGCTGGTGCCTACCATTTGAGCGGTGGCAGTGCAGGCCGCAAGCATACTGCCGGCAAGAAAAATGTGTCTCAGTTTTGTTAGCATGGTAAAGGTGTTTTTTTATGGAAGGTATTTTTAACTTCAAGCTATAAGAGACGGTGTTTTTTTTATGGTCGTTTGGATTTTTTTTATGTTTTTTTTCAAAGATATCAGAAATATATAGGGATGGATTCCTTTGATTGGAAGCCATCCCCTCACAACATACTGATAAGCAGTTGCACACACTGTTACTGCACTACTATGCGCAACACATACCGCCCGCGAGATGATGTTGCCGTTATTTGATAGATGCCCGGCACATGGTGCATGTTTACCATTTGTACCTCGTTAGCCGGTAAGTACTGTTCGCGTACCACCTGTCCCGAAATATTGGTTACGGTAATCTTCACAAATTCCGAAACGGGTTGTACCATTTCTATACTGAATGTTCCGTTGTTGGGGTTGGGGCCTACTCTCAGTTCGTCTTCGGAATTGCTTACAGGAATGATGCCGGTGGGGCAGGCCGATGCTGCCAGTACATTTACCGAGTGTACACTAACCGATGTGCCGCATACATTGGTAGCACTGTAAGAAATATTGGCTGTGCCAACTGTTACACCGGTTACAATGCCGGTTGTGGCACCTACGGTAGCACGGGTAGTGTTGCTACTGGTCCATGTGCCACCGGCAGGCGTGCTTGTGAGGGTGGTGGTGGTGCCCACACATACCGTATTCGATCCTGTTATGGTGCCTGCACCGGTAGCTATTACGGTAGCGGTAGCAGTTACAGAGCACGAACCCAAGGCGTAGGTAATAGCGGTAGTGCCGGCGGCAACTCCCGTCAGCAAGCCGGGCGATACAAATGTGGCGACAGATAGTGTGCCACTGGTCCATGTGCCACCGGCTGGTGTGCTGCTGAGCGTGGTGGTAGCACCTATACACACAGTAGTAGTGCCGGTTATGGCCGATGGAGCAGGGGTCACCGTTACCGTAGCTGTAGCCGGTGTGCCGGCCCCTGTACTGTAGGTAATAGCGGCCGTACCGGCAGCAATGCCGGTAACAACCCCCGTAGAGGCACCAACGGTTGCAATGCTGCTACTGCCCGATGTCCATGTGCCGCCGGCAGTAGCATTGGCCAGGGTTGTAGTGCCGCCTGCGCATACAGTAAGTGTACCGGTAATGGCACCGGGGGCCGATGCCGCTTCTGTAATGGTAGCACTGCCACTGGCCCAGCGGTCTACCCCGTCGACACTGCCATTGCCATTTACTGCATTGATAACGCTGCGCAATGTTACAGAGCCGGTACCTGCGGTAGGGGCCGTCCATGGTACCGAGATAACATATGTAGAACCGGGCGCACCACCACCTGTAGTGGCCGTAATGCCGGCAGACTGTTCTATGAGGTTGATACCGGCAGCGGTAGCCGCATGGCTGGCTGCCGGTGCAGAGCCCCATGTGCCAGCATTGGCCGTGGTAGACCCTGTGCGCATGGCCGATAGCTGATACCCGAACTTGGGTAGCGAAGCCGCAGTAGAAGATGACGACGTATAAGTACCGGTAACACGCACTGTGTATGATGCCCCTGCTGTGTAGGTGGTTACCGGTGTGGTGCCACTCAGTAGTTCCACAGTTACGGCTATGCCGGCAGCACTGCCATGACAGCCGCCACCAGTGCAACCTGTGGTACCCCCCGATGCGCCTGTTCGCTCCAGCGAAGAAAGTCCCGGACCTGCCTGATACGAAGTAAGGCTGCAATATCCCATCATGGCAATAATGGGGGCAATGATGTACTTTTTCTTCATTTGCTGTTGTTTATTGGTTAGGAATTATTTTTTCAGTCAACTATATTGTTTGTTGATTGTCATGCAATTTATGAATAATTATATAGAATACGTTTGCTTGTGTTGTGTATCGTTCCATCGGGCTACATAGGCGGTATGGTGTTGTTGGGCAGTGCATAAACGGCCTGTGGCAACAGTATGGTTGTAGCCAGTGGCGCATGGTAAGGGTGTTATTGCTTATATTCGTGGTACATTTTTATACAATGTCTGCACCGCAATTTGCCCATGTAGATGCTTACATCGCATCGTTTCCGCAATCTATACAAGATTGCCTGCAGCAGGTGCGTAGTGTAGTGCGTGCCGAAGCCACAGACGCTGTAGAAACCATTAAGTACAATATGCCCTGCTATGTACTGCATGGCAATTTGGTATACTTTGCTGCGTTCAAAAAACACATTGGCTTTTATTCTACCGGTGCCGGCAACCCCGATATAGACCGTGCCTTGCAGGGTTACACAACAGGGCGGGGCTCGGTACAGTTTCCCTACACGGCACCTATGCCATTGCCGCTTATTGCGCAGATAGTGCGCTACAGAGTGGCGCAGAACAAGGCCAAAGCAACGGTCGCACACAACTTGTAGCGGGGGGCATCACCCCTTATGCGCCATTTTTATGTTTCAGGGTATTTTTAGCGCAATACTGTAGCTGGTTTTTCTTTACTTTTCTTGCAATAAATTCTATTTTTACAAAAATCATACGACCTCCAAGATGAAGAAACTGGCCGTTATTGCCGTTGCCATTGCACCAGTCCTTGCCCATGCGCAGGACGATTTGATTCGTAAAATAGAATCGAACAGAAGCTATACTACCATCAACAGTGCGCCCAAATCGAAAATGGAAGACAACTCAAAGTATAAGTTCCATACTTTGATAGACTTGGAGCGTACCACTGTAAAGAATCAGGCAAGCTCTGGCACTTGCTGGAGTTACAGTACCAACTCGTTTTTGGAAAGCGAAATGATGCGTATGGGCAAAGAGCCCATAGAGCTGGCACCTATCTTCAGTGCCCGCTGCGTGTATGCCGAAAAGGCCGAAAACTATGTGCGCATGCACGGCTCGGTTGCATGGGGCGATGGTGGTGCCTGCCACGATGTACTGAATATGTATGCCAAGTATGGTGCCATACCTGCCGAGGTGTATACAGGATTGCAGTATGGTACTTCTAAAAACAAGTTTGCCGAGTTGCAAGCTATACTGAAGTCTATGCTGGATGCTGTAGTATCTAACCCCAATGGTAAACTGACCCCAAGCTGGAAGAAGGCATTCAACGAAGTGCTGGACTCTTATCTGGGCGAGGTGCCCACCAAATTCAAGTGGGACAATGCCACCTACACGCCCGAAAGTTTTGCACGCTTGCGCGTAGGCATTCACCCCGAAGATTATGTAGAAATGACATCGGTAACTACTGCGCCCTACTACAAAAAAACCATGCTGATGGTACCAGACAACTGGTCGTTCGACAGGGTGTACAATGTGCAGATGGACGACATTACCGACATTATAGACAATGCGCTGAATAAGGGCTTTACCGTGGCATGGGCTACCGATGTGAGCGAAAAGTACTTTAGCTGGAAGAATGGTGTAGCCTATGTGCCCGAGAAGGACTATGAAGATATGAACGACTCTGAAAAGAAATACATGTTCGATGGGCCTAAGTACGAACGTGTAATAACCCCTCAAATGCGCCAAACCGCATTTGATAACTACGAAACCACCGACGACCATGGTATGCATATTGTGGGCCTTGCCGCCGACCAGAATGGCCGCAAGTACTACAAAGTAAAAAACTCGTGGGGCGATAAAAACGATTATAAGGGCTACATATACGTAAGCAAAAACTATGTGCGCTACAAAACCACTGCCATATTGCTGCACAAAAATGGTGTGCCCAACACCCTGCGTAGCAAAATGAACTTGTAAGCCATTGCCCATTTGCACACTTTGGGGGTGTGCTGGTTATAAAACGAATAGCGCGCGGTTATTGCCGCGCGCTATTCGTTTTATAAATGTGATGGTGAAAAATTACCGTTGTGTCAGTATTTGCTTTTCTTTCTGGCGTTTTACCTGGTTTACCAGAGAGTCGAAAGCCAAATCGAAAGATTGTTCAAAAGTTTTGCTTTGGTGCTTTACAAAGTAAGAGTGCTTGGGCACATGTATTTTTATTTCGGCTACTTTGTCTCTTATATTCTGAGATAAATTATCAAGCTTCAGGTATACTTCCGCAGAAATGATCTTGTCATGAAAGGTCTGCAACTTTTCGATCTTGGAGTTTACATGATCAATCAATTTTGTGTCTGCATCGAAATGCACTGTTCTGATCTGGACATTCATACGTTTTCATTTTATGGTTATCAAATAACTCACCCTCTCGGGTGATTTTGTCTGTGTATCTCTTTTAGCTGGGCTATGCTGTTGTGGGTATATACCTGCGTTGCCGCAAGACTGCTATGCCCCAACAGGTCTTTTATAGCCTGTATATTCGCTCCATTGTTCAGCAGGTGCGTGGCAAAAGTGTGGCGCAGTATGTGCGGGCTGTTTTTACTCAGCGAGCTGTGTGGTGCCATATGTTTATTCACCACCCGGTACACATACGATGCGTAAATGGGCTTGCCAGCCGGTGTGTTCAGCAATACATTTTCGCTGTACACATTCTGCGTTTTTTTTAGTGCTATGTAGGCCCTTATCTCATCCAGTAGTGCATCGCTCAGGGGCATCAGTCGTTCCTTATTGCCCTTGCCCAGTATGCGCAGTAGTTTCAGGTTCCATTCCACATCCTGTTCCTTTAGTTGCAGCAACTCTGCCCGGCGCATGCCGGTGGCATACAGCAGCTCGCATATCAGCCTGTTGGTAGCCCCTTCAAAATCTGCTGCAAATTCGGTGTGTTGCAGCATTTGTGTAGCTTCACTTTCCTTCAGGTGCAGGGGTAGCCTTTCTGGCAGTTTTTGAGCATGCAACTTGCGTGCAGGGTTGGTGCTACAGTAGCCGCTTTTGCGCAGGTATTGATACAGTGCACTAATACTGGACAATCGGCGGTTGAGCGTACGTGCCGACTCTTTCTGATCGTTTTTGCATGTTGCCAGCCAGCTACGCACATGGTGGTGCGTTACATCGCGCGCATCGTCTATGCCGTACTGGTTACCCAGCCATGTGCCAAACGCGTCTACATCGCTGCCATACGCCAGCAGGGTATGGGGCGAGTACCTCTTTTCGTATCGGAGGTGGTTTTTGAATTCCGTAGCACGGTTGTGAAACATGGCTGACATCTATTGTAAATTTACAAAAGTTGTGGATGCTCCCGTCATTTATTTCATCAAAAATTAATCTTGCAGCTGTACTTTAACAATTAAGGAATAGTACTATTTCGCTATGCATTCTTTCGTTACACTATTTTCAAATATCCTCAAAAAAGTAGCCTTGCACACGCCCTCTTGTATTAACTTCGCACCGCGAAAAAGAACAATAAATGACACCACAGAAGATAACCATGGGCGAAAACGGCCGTTTGAATGTGCCGGATTGCCCTATTATTCCCTTTATAGAGGGTGATGGCATAGGCCCTGATGTGTGGCGTGCCAGCAAGAAAGTACTTGATGCTGCCGTGGCAAAAGCCTATGGTGGTGCCAGAAAAATAGAATGGATGGAAATTCTGGCAGGCGAAAAGGCATTCAATGCCACAGGCGAATGGTTGCCAGCGGCTACGCTGGATGCCGCCCGCCAATACCTTGTATCCATCAAGGGGCCTCTTACTACACCGGTTGGTGGTGGTATTCGCTCGTTGAACGTGGCTATGCGCCAGGAGCTGGATTTGTATGTATGCCTGCGCCCCGTAAAGTGGTACACAGGTGTGCCATCTCCGGTAGTGCATCCCGAGCGTGTGAATATGACCATCTTCCGCGAGAATACAGAGGATATATACGCTGGTATTGAGTTTCCTGCGGGTAGCCCCGAAGCTACCAAGCTCTACAACTTCCTGAAGGATGAATTGGGCGGTGCCAAAAAAGTACGCTTCCCCGAGTCTTCGGCATACGGCATCAAGCCAGTGTCTAAAGAGGGTAGCGAACGTCTGGTGCGTGCAGCCATCAAGTATGCGCTGGACAATAAAATGCCATCGGTGTCTATAGTACACAAGGGCAACATCATGAAGTTTACCGAAGGTGGCTTCAAAGTATGGGGGTACGAGCTGGCCGAGCGCGAGTTTGGCGACCGCGTATATACATGGGGCCAGTGGGAAAACGCCAAGAAAACACAGGGCGAAGATGCTGCCAATGCAAAGCTGAAAAGTGAGCAGGCCGCCGGCAAACTCATCATTAAAGATGTAATAGCCGATAACTTCCTGCAACAGATATTGCTGGCTCCGCAAGATTATTCGGTGGTAGCTACGCTCAATCTGAATGGCGACTACATATCAGACGCTGCCGCAGCTGCAGTGGGGGGCATAGGTATCTCTCCGGGGGCCAACATCAACTACCTTACTGGCCATGCCGTATTTGAAGCAACGCACGGTACTGCGCCACGCTTTGCCAATACCGATACCATGAACCCATCGTCGCTGCTGCTGAGTGGTGTAATGATGCTGGAATACATGGGGTGGAACGAGGCTGCAAACCTGATAGAAGAGGCATTGTCTGCCACCATCAAAAGCAAGCGCGTTACTGTAGATTTTTATAACCTGATGGAAGACGCAACGCTGTTGAAAACAAGCGAATTTGCCGACGACATCATCAGCAATGGTGGTATGAGTGCTTAACATACACTTCCCATTATTTTATCCGATAACCACAGCAGATAGGGCATCAATTTCTTGATGCCCTATCTGCTGTTTAGTGCCCTGCCGGTACAAGCCATAGGCAACCGGAATAGGACATATAGCAGCATGAGTGGCGTGTTTGTAGAAGAAAAGTAATTTTTATCCATGTCTCTTTTATCTATTTTAGTGAAATTTAAGTTATTTTGCATTCCTTAAAAAACTACGGGATATACCGTGCACATGAACCTCGCTACTTATATCGACCACACTATTCTGAAACAGACTACTACCGTGTCGGAAGTAGATAAAGTATGTGTAGAAGCATCTATGGCAGGCTTTTATGCAGTATGTATACCCCCCAAGTATGTGGCTGGTGCCCGAAAGTTGTTGGATGGTTCTCGGGTAAAGGTGGCTACTGTTATTGGTTTTCCGCTGGGGTACAATGCCACCGATGTAAAAGTACGCGAAATAGAAGACGCACTGGACATGGGGGCCGATGAGCTGGATATGGTAATAGACCTCTGTGCGCTGAAGAGCGGCGACTGGAAACAACTGACCCGCGAAATAGAGGCGTGCCTGAAACCGATTGAGGCATCGGGCAAGCTGCTGAAGATAATTGTAGAAAGTGGTATGCTTACCGATAGCGAGCTCATATCTTGCTGTCAGTTATACAGCCGGTACGATATAGATTTTATGAAAACCTCTACTGGTTTTTCTGGTACAGGTGCCACGGTACATGCTGTGCGCATCATGCGCGAGTTTCTTCCGGCGCGTATTGGCATCAAGGCATCGGGTGGCATTCGCACTTTCGATTCTGTCAAAGAACTCATAGATGCCGGGGCTACCCGCATCGGGTGTTCATCCAGCCTGCAAATAATGAAGGAATTCAAGGCCTTGACAGCTATGTAATGCCGTGCCGATAAAGATTTAGTTTTCCGTTGTGCCTGTTACGGTTATTTTTGTGCCGGGAAAATGAAGGTACTTTTCAACTGTATTATAGCTGTTTTTTGTTCGTTCTGCACACAGGCACAGGACGATGAACGTGGCGAAGTGTCTATACATGCCGACGGTAGGCTGTCGGTTTTGCTGCGCAAAACACATGTATATGTTCGCCCCTCCTTCCCCGACCCACCTGCACCCAAGCCGCCAGAACCGGTGAAACCGGTCATGAATCCCGGTGATTATGTTGGTAAGGAAGGCCTCATTCACCACGATAGAACCCGTGCAGTAACCTATACCGGCAATGGGTACCGTGTGCAAATCTATAATGGCCCTGACCGCAACAAGGCGGTACAAATAAAAACTGAATTTATGAGACGTTTTCCCGGCGTTAGTACATACATCAGCTATGTAGCTCCCGGTTTCAGGGTGAAGATAGGCGACTACCGCCAGCGCAGCGATGCCGAAGGCATGCTGCGTGAGGCAACATCGATGTACACACCCAGCATGATAGTGCCCGATGTGGTGACGCTTACCTCGTGGTAATGCGATTTTGTCAACACATTCTATTACCTATTTTTATAGGCTGCACAAAAAAACGACTATCTACGGCCAAACTGAAGGCGGTAAATAGTCGCTTTTTCAAGCTTTTTATTGGTGTCTTATGCCGATAATTTGTTGTACAATTTGCTCTTCAGTACACCCCATTTGTGCAGGCGGTGTGTAAGCGAAACACGCAATACGCCACGTCCATACTTCATGCTGCGGGTAAAGTTGATACTCGAAGCTTCTTTGAAATACTTGGTAGGGCATGTTACCTCGGCTATTTCATAGCCATTCATAAATATCTGAGAAATCATTTCGTTGTCGAAAACGAAATCGTCGCTGTTGTGCGTAAAGTCAATAGAACGAATAACATCGGCACTGAAAGCGCGGTAACCTGTGTGGTATTCGCTCAGCTTTTGTCCCAGCATTATGTTCTCGAACAAGGTAAGCATGCGGTTGAACACATATTTGTACATGGGCATGCCTCCCTTTAGAGCTCCCTTGCCCAAAATACGCGATGCCATTACTACCGGGTACAACTCGTTGGCAATGATAGAAGAAACAGCATGAATCAGCTTGGGCGTATATTGGTAGTCGGGGTGAAGCATGATAACAATATCTGCTTTCAGCTCCAGTGCTTTTCTGTAGCAACTTTTCTGGTTACCGCCATAGCCCTTGTTTACCTCATGTTTAATAACATGTTTGATACCCAGACGATGTGCTTCGGCAACGGTGTCGTCGCGGCTGTTATCATCTACAAGCACTACGTCATCAACAATGTCAAAGGGGATTTCGTTGTATGTACGTTCCAGCGTGCGGGCAGCGTTGTAGGCTGGCAATACGACTACTATTTTTTTACCGTTTAGCATATCAGGGCGCAAAATTAATATTTATCATGAAAATACCCGCATATGTATTCACTTATGCGGGTATTTGTTTTATAGTATTTTTACCTTACTCTTCTACCGGGCTACCTGTACCTTGCCGGTTTGCAAAACAATGCCATTTTTGCTTGTTATCTGGTATACATACATACCGGCGGCCAGTGTACTCAGGTCTACTTCGTTATGGCTGTTCAGTGTTTGGCGCATTGCCACACTGCCCGTGCCCGATAGTATTGTCAGCTCATCGCTATTGTGTTTGTCAGTGGTAATGTACAGTTTGTTACTGGCCGGGTTGGGGTGTACTTTGTAACTGTTGGCGTGGTACACTGCGCTTACCGCTTGTGGCTCGCCCACCATAGATACATCATCTACATACAATATACTGCTATCCAGCGGGGCTCCAGAGCCGCCGCCACTGGCAAATATGATGCGCACTGTATGCACGTTATAGGCAGTAGTGGTGTAGGTTACTGGTGCAGTAACAGATACATAAGCTGTGCTGGGGTCTATGATTGCGGCTGCATTGCCTACAATTGAGTCTGCACCATCTACCGTGGCTATTGCCTGCACATTCAGCAATCCCTTGTCGGGGCCACCAAAAGCACCTGTTGTAGCGTCTTTGCCTGGCAGGTAGGCTACCCATGCAGTTACCGATGTAGGCCGCAGTGTGGTAGCAGTACCGCCTTCAAAAACAATGGCATCGGTAGCATTGCCCCCACCAGTAATTGCCGATAAATTGAGCAATGGTTGCGCATTTACCAGTGTACCCGGCATAAAGCCCAGTGTGTCCTGATGAACTGTTATCAATTTCACCGCAGCACTGCCACCATGTACAAATAAATTCTCTTCATAGGTCTGCCTGTTCCAGTCGTCGCCACCACCTATCAATGGGCCAAATGCCTGCCCTGCCGATATGATGAGCGAATCTAACCCAAACCAAGCCACTGGGGCTGCAATGGGTACTATTGGGCTGGAGCCTGCACTATTGCTACGCCATGCTTCCATGTCCGCATTGGCAATAGTTTGTGCACCGGCCCATACAGGTGCTGCAATAACAGAAAAAATGAGGAGAAACTTTTTCATATCAGGTAACGTTTTGTTGTGATGAATTGAATGCCAATTTAACCATTTAATTGGTTAAGACAAGCAACTATTGCTTCAAAATTGGGTAAATCACCTGCACTTTCCAGTACTTCGGCATATTGTACGGTGCCGGCAGCATCTATTACAAAGGCCGATCTTTTTGATACACCTTCCATACCCACCACAAATGTGTCATAGATGCACTCATATGCACGCGATGCGCTCTTGTTGAAGTCGCTCAGCAGCGCGAAGTTCAGTTGCTGCTCCTGCTTGAATTTGCCGAGTGCAAAAATCGAATCGACCGATATGCCATATACGGCTGCGTTCAGGTTGTTGTAGGTAGCTATGTTGTCGCGCGTCATGCACAGTTCTTTGGTGCATACACCTGTAAATGCCAACGGGAAGAATAGCAATACTACGTTCTTGCCGCGCAATTCACTGAGGGTTACCATGTTTTTGTCGGTATCCGGCAGTGTAAAATCAGGTGCTTGTTGTCCTTTCTGAATAGCCATGTTTGTTCTGTTTTATTGGTTATAAATTAATTGTTCTTTATTTCAAAGTTTCGTCCAGCCAGTTGAAAAATTCGCGTTGCCATGCAATGCCGTTTTGCGGGTGTATTACCCAGTGGTTCTCGTTAGGGAAGTATACCAGCTTCGATTTCACATTTGGCATGCGCTGGGCGGCCGCAAAGGCTTGCAGTCCCTGCTCTATACCTACACGAAAATCTTGCCCACCCTGCACTATCATGATGGGGGTATTCCATTTGTTCACAAAGTTGCTGGGGTTAAACTTTTCGTAGCTTACTGGTGTTGGTTGTTTCCAGTAGGGGCCACCTATATCCCAGTTGGCAAACCATAGTTCTTCGGTGGTGCCATACCAGCTCTTCAGGTCGAAGAGGCCATCGTGTGCAATAAACGATTTGAAACGGTTGTTGTGCATACCCGCCAGCATAAACACACTGTATCCGCCATAACTGGCACCTACGCAGCCCAGCCTGTTTTTGTCTACATAGCTGTTCTTGCTCACTTCGTCTATAGCAGTCAGGTAGTCTTGCATAGGCAGGCCACCCCAGTCCTTGCTGATAGCCTCATTCCACTGCACCCCCCAGCCGGGCATCCCCCTGCGGTTGGGGGCTACTACTATGTAGCCTTGTGCGGCCATCAACTGGAAGTTCCAACGGAAGCTGTAGAACTGAGACAAAGGCGATTGTGGGCCACCCTGACAATACAGCAAGGTGGGGTATTTCTTTGCAGGGTCAAAATCGGGCGGATAAATAACCCATGCACGCAGGTTGGCACCATCGGCTGTTCGTATTGTCTTCAGCTCGGTTTTGCTCATTTGCAGCTCGCTGTAGGTACGGTCGTTTTCGTGCGTTATCTGGCGCATATCGCCGTATTTTGGCTTCACCGCATACAGCTCAGATGCATGGTTCATATCGCAACGCGATACTATTATTTCGCTACCCGCCTGTCCTACAATGCCGTTTATGTCGTACTTGCCCTTCGTCAGGTTGTTTACGGCAGGCTTGTCCTTATCGGCCTTTGCCATACCCACCTCAAATAGCTGTACGGTACCTTCGTATGGGGCATTGAAGTATATCTTATCATTGTTATTGTCCCAAATAAAACTCTCAGCCGTACCATCCCAGTGCGATGTAAGGTTATATACCTTTTTGGTGGCTACTTCCATCACAACTACATCGTTCTTGTCGGCCTCATAACCATCGCGCGACATGCTGAGCCAGGCTATTTTCTTGCCATCGCTGCTAAACAGGGGTTGTGTGTCGTACCCCATACGGCCTTCGCTCCAGTTGGTAGTTTTGCCGGTATTGATGCTGTATTGGTAAAGGTCGGTATTGGTGCTGGCGGCATATTCTTTGCCATATTTTTTCTTGCACACATATACAAAGCCCTTACTGTCTGGCGACCATACCAGATCTTCGGCACCGCCCGATGGTTTTTGCGGGCAGTCATAAGGCTCGTCGGCCATTACGTCTTTTACGGTGCCTGCCTTCAGGTCGGCCAAGAAAATGTGCGAGTATTTGCCATCTTCCCACGTATCCCAGTGGCGATAGTTCATGTCGGTATAAACCTTGGCCGTGGTATTGGGCAAGTCGGCATACAGGTCTGTGCCATTGGCTGGTTTCAGCAGCACATCTTTAGAGAAGGCTACATACTTGCCATTGGGGGCTACCCATACATTTTCGGCATTTTGCAGGCCGTTGTATATCTGTTTCCAAGTGTTGCCACTGTCGGTACTTTCATACAGCACGTTGTCGTTTACCGCATACCAGTTGTTCTCGTACCGCTGGGTGATGGTACGCCCCTCGGTGGATATCTCGCGGCGGCTATCATCGGCCAGTGCCAGCTTGTAGTGGTGTGCGGTGCTTTTTTCTGTTTTCCAGTCTATCGACTTCGAGCTGTAGTATACATACTTGCCGTCTGTGCTTACGCCACTGCCACTTACACGGTACAGGCTCCACAGTAGTTCTGGTGTCATCCTGCGTTGTGCATCTGCCGTAGTAGCAGACAGCAGGGCCAGTGCTATTATTACATTCTTCATGTTGCTGAAAATGCTATTTTTTCTTGTTTTTGTCGCTGTTTGGCTTCGCTTCAAAATCTACGTTATGTTCCCACTTAGCCTTTAGTACCACATTGGCGGTTCCGGGTATTACCCGTTCCGGTTGTTTGTGCGCCATCAGGTCGCCAGTATCCCAAACGCCATTTCTATTCTGGTCAACAATAATACGAAATGTATAGGTGGCAGGCTTTAATTGTGGCATGGATACAACACTATCTTTTACAGTCAGTTGTCCGGCAGGCTTACCATCGGCCAATATTACCAGCAGGTAATGCGGTGCATTCGCACGGCTATCGGGCACATAGGCTGCGGGTACCTGCACGGCTATTTTGCCGTAGTCGTCATCGTTAAAAGTTCTGAAACGATACCGTGCTGCACTACTTTTACTGCCTGCCGTATCTGTGGCAAAGGTGCTGTCTACCGATAGTGTATATAGTGTGTTCTTTTTCCACCTGGCTGTAATGGCTATGTTTTTTTTGTCGGCACCGTAGTGTATGCTCATGGTTACCGGTAGGGTAGTGCCGGCACTGTCATAGGTCAGTTTGGCCATGTGTGGGGCTATGGTTACCGCTTTGTTATACACAAACTGTACCGAGTCGTTTATGTCAAATGTTCTTTTGGCAATGTTAGTAGTGTCCGCATTTATGGTGTACCGTATTACAGTATCTGCTTCGTCATTCATGCGCGCTTTCCCCTTGCCTGCTTTAGGTTTTACAGTGGTCTCCGGATTGCTGCTACTGCTGTCTGCTTTTTCTTTAAACAGGCGCAACTCTATGGGCATAGCCACGGTATCGGCGGGTGTTATCACATTGTCGCAAAATGCTATCAGCTCATTGCCACCATCGTAGGTCATATTGCCATTGTCGTCTTTTATGGCATACAGTCTGAATGGTTTTACCGGCAACCCCTTAAACGTGTACAGCCCGCGGCTATCTGGCCGCACCCGGTATAGTGGTTTTTTGCGCACTATGGCACTATCATTGTCTGTGGCATCGTACAGTACAGCTATTACACTCACCGTGTCTTTTTCGCCTGTCTGTGCATTGGTTATGCTCCCCCCCAGCATGGCACTGTCGAAATAGTTGCCGGTGCTGAAGGTATATACATAATTGGGGAAAATATTGCCCTCATGCAGGTCTCGTACGGCCTTGCCCAAAGATACCCGGTAGGTGGTATTGGGCTGTAGCAGGGTGTCGGGTATTTTTACGGTTACATGTTTGTTGACACTGGTTATAGTGGGTGGCACGGGTAGCAGTGGCGATACTTCTATTTCTTTCGACGCATCGCTCAGGTTCACGTATTCATCAAACTCGAGCGTTATGCGGGTTGTACGGCTATTTTTCAGCGAGTCGGCAGGTGCGGCTTTCAGCAAGCGGGGAGGGGTAGTATCTCTTTTTCCGCCCGATGGGGTAGAGATATTGGCACAGCTTACCAAAAGACTGAGCACTGTTCCGGTAACAATCTGCTGAAGGAATCGGTTCATTTGTGGCGCAAAAATACGGGATGCATGGCACAACGCACCACACCATGCATCTGATAGGTATTACTTGGTGGCTATTGCAACAAAAAAACGGGCACCAGTGCATTGGTACCCGTTTCCGTAGTGCTTCATTACAACAATTGTTATTCTTTTACTATGGTTCCGGTAAATACATTGGTACCGCCCACTATGCGGTACAGGTACACTGCTGGTGGTATGTTGGTAGTAACCGTATTGATGGTGCCACCCTTCAGCATCTGTGTATGTACTTTTCTGCCATCGGCACTGTACATTTCCAGCGTCAGGTCTTCCTGTTCCAGGCCGTCAACAGCAATATTCCACACATTGCGGGTTGGGTTGGGGAAGATGCGTATAGCCGATGAGGCCATTTCATAGCCCGGTACACTGGTAATGCTGCTGTTGTATACCCCGGTACCACCACAGTTCAGGTTGGTCATTTTCATGGTAGCATACATAGATGTACCGATGGTGGTAATGCCCCAATTGGTGGTAGATGGTGTGCCCCATGCATATACTTTAATGTTTGCAGGGCTGGTTTGCCATACACTATCTACCTGCGGATTGGGGTTGGTTGGTGCATTTACGGTAAACATTTTCAGATTGCTGATGGATGTAGCACCCGGCACACTGCCATCTATATCTACAGTGTCTTTTGCTGTCATGGGGAACATAACTGTAACCGGTGTTGCCGGGGTGGCGGTGGCACCTATACGCCAGTAGCGTCTCATAGCATATACCACCGGCGATACACCTGTAGTACCACCCGGCATACCCATAGTATCGGCACGGCCGCTACCGTACAGAGGGCCGGTACCGGTTTCTACATAAAACCCTGCCGAGTCCAAATTGCCTATGTAGTTACTGTTTTTCTTGATGATGAGTACCAATGTATCATCTTCGTAAGCAGCAGTATTCCTGTCAAACCAATAGTAGGTAGTAGTGTCGGTACCGGTAATGTCGGTACACTCGCGGTTGGCTACCAGTTTTTTGTTGGGGGCAGATAGCACCGTATTGGGCAGATACACAGCACCACAGGTGGGGAAGGCCGTAGACGTAAATGCGAAACGCTGACGAATGTAGCGGCGAATAGTATCGCCGGGTTGTGTGCCAAAACCTCTCGAGAAGTTGATACCTACCGAAGTGAGGTGGCAATAGCTCATGATGGTGCCACCACCTGCAGGGTTTGCCGGCGTGGGTACCGCACAAGACCCTTCCAGAGTATAGCAACCATCAATAGCTGTGTTACGTGCCGGTGGGTTCCATACACATGCATGCGTGTGTGGAGAGCCTACCATATGGCCCATCTCATGACTCAGCACCATCACGTTCCAGCTATAGGCCGGAAAGTTGGTGGCCGCTGCTGTACCACTTATATTGGCATAGCCGAAAGAACCGCTGGAGTCGGAGGTGTTGTAAGACCGGCACATGGCGCGCAGCCAGGCCACACCACCCAGGCTGCCAAAGCGGGTAGAAAGGAGTAGTGCTACATCGCAACCATACATTACATTTTGTGTTGCCCAGCCAAATTTTCTGAGAAACCGTATAGACATTGCGCTTGTAATGCTCATATACACATCCGATGCAGTGTTTACCTGCACGTATTTAAGAACAATAGGTATGCCCTCGTTCCGGTAAATAGTGGCTTGGTTATTGAACATTGCAGTCATGTAGTTGGTTACATTCGTTGCATTAGATCCTCTTTTAGTGTAAAAATCGTAGTCGGCCACTTCATACACGCGCACATTGGTGCAACTGTTGTATACCTTATTATTCAGGAATGTAGTTGTTTTTCCGGCAAGACCATTATCCTCGTCATGTAGCTGGGGTAGCTGGTCGGTAGCACAGCCCGGTGCAGGGTTCTTTATTTTCAGCAATGCATCGTTATACAACAGATAGCTTGGGTTATAATCGTAGTCTTTCCCCTTCATAGAGTTGGGGGCCAATACAAAGTTGCCCTCGTTGGGTATAGAGAACATGCCATAAACTTCGTTGTTGAAAAACGAAAACGCAGCAACAGAACCCGGAAAACCTTGTACAGTGCCACTATAGTATAGCCCCGGGGTGTAGTTGTAAGGCTTGTTGCGTCCATCCTCGCCACGGGTGGCTACCTGAAAATCGCCTGAGAACATATCATACTTGCCCAGCTCTACTGTAAATACTCGTCCATCGGCACCGGGTATTACCAAACTGATACCGATAGGTTTTTGCTGCAACAGCGCACCCACATTGCTGTAGTTAATGAGTAGCGGTTGCGCATTGTCTACATAGGCCGATAATTCTTTTTTGTCTATGTTGTTGTCGGCCTGCCAGATGTCCGACACCACTCTGAATTGATTGGTAGTCTTCATCCTGGCAATAAAAGCTTCAATGGGTGTGAGGGCAAATGATGGGGCACTACACATAGCCGCCAGCCATACTGCACAAACAATTTTTGTAATCTTATTCATTGCTCAAAATATTATCAATACGTTATTGTGGTAGACGTGATACTGCAATTTAATCAAAACTTGCTCAAATTGAGCCGTTTGTATAATTAGATTTTCATTAGAATGTACTGTGTGGCAGTTACTAATACTGCCATAAGGCATTTTTTTTTAGGTAATGGCCCAATATGCCTTTCACGTCATTAATAATACCTTTGCGCAAATGTTTGATATGGCCAACCGGCTCGATAAGATAGTACTTTGGTTTTTGGGCGCGTTGTTTTTCATCCTCCTCGGGGTGATTATCGTGACCATGAACCGTGGCTTCGATTTTGAGGATGAGAGTTTTTACATGTTGTGCTATAAATACCCCTATATATACCGGGAAAGTGTATCAACATATCATGTCGTTATTCATGCAATGAATGCATGGCTTAATCCCGGCATCATCATGTACCGTGTAGAGTCACTTTTTTTTACGCTATTATCATCATGGGTTTTCTGGAAGGGCTTGAAGCAATGGTTGGCGATTTATTTCCCCGAGGCCGGCGCACATGCTCCAACTCTGTTTCTGGTTGTCTTTTTGGGCAATTTTGTTCACTATTTTGTTGGGTTACAAACGCTCAACTACAATATACTCAACAATGCTATCATTGTCTCATCAGTTGGTATGTTGCTGAGTATACTTGCTGAAGATGCATCGCTTGTCATTAGGTCCCGCAAGAAAATGTTGTTAGCAGCTTTAGTCGGGGTGTTGTGTTGGTTCAGCTTTGTTATCAAGTTTTCAGCAGGACTTTTGGAGGTAATAGCTTATGGTGGTCTTTTCATTGTGTACTATATGGGAAGGTCATTTCGTGCTTCGCTTGTAATTGTAGGGATTATGCTGATAGGTGTAATTGTTGGGGCAGGTATTTATTTTCTCACTATTCAGTCATATTCGGTTTGGTGGGCCGATTTCTTGGCAGGTCTTGTAGAAAGCACCAAACCTACCGACCATCCCCCCGATGTAATAATTCAGAAATACAAAGATGATTTGTACCGGCTTTATCGTTTTTCGGTGTGGGGCTTTGGTTGGATCGTCATTTTTCCGGCACTGCTTTTGGCCAATTACAAGTTTGGAAAAAACAAATTGTTTGTATGGGGGCGCAATACAATCATAGCTACAGGTACAGTATGGTTTTGTTACCAATTGTACCGGCTCGATCTTCATCGATCCAACTTTATCCGCAATTGGGATTATCGAAATGGTTATCTCTATCCATTGCTTATGGCACTGCTATTATCTTTGCTGGTGGTAGCCGCTATACACAAGCGCATCAGTGTAGTCACTTACATCAGGGCCAGGTACCACCTCATATTGGTTATCGTTTTTTTAGCTTGTTTGCCATTGGTGGGTACTATCGGTACCTTCAATCCTCTGTTTCTCAATTTGTTGTTTAATGCCGCCCCCTGGTTTGTGGTAATTTGGTTGCTGGCAGTGTTGGTTTCGCGCAATGTTGGTCAGGCCGTAGCTGCTATTTGCGTTATTGTCACTTTTGGTTTCACAGCCAGTCAGATAGTAGATGGTAATACTTACAATCCGTATTTTTCAGCTTTTCGCAATCACAAAACCAACATATTTCAGCAAACTGCCACAGCAGATGCTTTCCCGCAACTCAGGGGTATCTATCTCGATACAGCTACAGTACATTTCCTCAATGAAATGAAAACTCAGATGGATCGCCGTCCTATTCATCCCCGATATCCTATGTGGACTTATTCTGCCGGGCTGACATATCTTTTGGGCGGCATTCAGACAGAAGTGTTTTGGTTTAACAGAACATGCAAGGCTGTAGGGTACTTTCTGCCGCATAACGAACCGCCTATCTTTGTTGTTGCAGATAGCCGCAAAAAAATTAGGCCTGAATTAGATACCTGTTTCCGGTCTCGTGGAATCAGGTGGCCCGAAGACTACGAAGTAACAGGTACGGTATGGCAACCGCACGATGGCGCACAAACAACCATTTACTACCCTAAAAACTACCGCTGATGAGTGCCGGAAAACTGGAAATGTTTATCAACCGCCTTACCAAGGTGCATAAGCATGTAAGCAAGCAGGCCCGGCGTATGGAGGTGGCATGCTACCGTATATACGATCACGACTTGCCCGAGTTTCCCTTTGCCATAGACTGGTACAATGGGGTGGTGCACTGTGCCGAGTATAAACGCAGACATGGTATGGAAGATGACGAGCACGATGCCTGGCTGCAAGAGTGCCGGTTGGCTATAGCCATGGTGTTACAGGTGTCTGTAGACGATATATACATGAAGATAAGGCAGCGCAAGGCGGGGCGGCAAGGGCAGTACGAGAAATTTGGCGAAGAACGGACTGAAAAAATAGTGCCGGAAAATGGTCTTAGTTTCATCATCAACCTTACCGATTATCTGGATACAGGTCTCTTTCTCGATCATCGCATTACCCGCGATATGGTGCGCAACGAGGCCAAGGGTTGCCATGTGCTCAACTTGTTTTGCTACACAGGTTCGTTTAGCGTGTATGCAGCGGCTGGTAGTGCGGCCACTGTAACCTCGGTAGATATGTCTAAAACTTACCTGAACTGGGCCAAACGTAATATGCAATACAACAAGCTGTACAAAGACGAAAGACACGATTTTGTACATGGCGATGTGATGGAATGGCTGGACTATATGCCGGCTGGCCGGTTCGACATTATAGTGTGCGACCCGCCCACATTCTCTAACAGCAAGCGTATGGAGGACACTTTTGATGTGCAGCGCGACCATGTAATGTTATTGAAGAAGCTACTGAAGGGTACCAGCGAAACCGGGCATATCTATTTCTCTAACAACTATCGCAATTTTCAACTGGACCGCGATGCCATACCTGCAACCACGGTAAAGGACATTACAGCACAAACTACCCCGTTCGATTTTCAGGGCAAGCTACACCGTAAGTGCTACCGTATAGAAAAGTAGCAGCAATGGGCATATATGCCCATTGCCTACTAACGGGCACTGGCTGGGCGGGCCGTAGTTGGTGCTACAGTAGTGG
>JAGKWS010000043.1 GCA_021151685.1 Chitinophagaceae bacterium | reverse complement strand
GTGTTCACCTCTTCCCATTCCGAACAGAGAAGTTAAGCCCGCCATGGCCGATGGTACTGCACCACAATGCGGGAGAGTAGGTAGCTGCCATATTCATTTAAGCGTCTCACAGAAATGTGAGACGCTTTTTTTTTGCCAGTATTGAAGCTGTGGTAATGTGCCATAACGGCACGGGCCATGATAGGGTAGCACGTAGCTGCCAAATTCAGAATCAAGCGAAAATTCTGTGCCATATAAAAGTGTGTTTTTTACGATGGGCATATAGTTTATTTTTAACGACAAGTATTTTTGAGTGATCAATTTTCACATTACCAAGTCTGTTCTTGATTATTCGATTGCTGAATAATTTTTGCTTTTCTCCAATTTTATATTATTTTCAGAATCTATATCTGTGCTCCACAATTCCACATCTGTCGAAATTGTTGTAGTTTTTTTGTAGCCGACTCACGAAATCATATGCGTATAGTGTTTATTTCAGTGAAACAGTACCAACATGAAAATTCTACATTTTGTCTTAATATGCCTCTTAGTGCCCTTTATGATATGTGCACAGGTGCACCAACGAGATACATTGTCTAATGAATTCAAACAACGGGAGGTTGTCTTGTATTACGAAGATTTTGGCGAAGATACCGTGGGGGCTTTCCCGTCGAAGTTGCAGGTAATGGGGACAGACAGTTACGATTTGCGCTATGCGTATACTATGTTTCAGGTGGAAAAAGACAAGGATGGAATGTACCTGAAAATTGTGCGCAATGGAAGACCTGTGTTGGAACCTTTTCCGAAGTATGACCTCAATGACAGTTTTACAATAGAGATTGAGGTTCTGCTCGAGTATTACAACTCTAGTATTGCCTGCCTCCTTACCAACGATGTGGACCGTCCCGGTATATATGATTCATTAGATGGTAAGGGACATTTCGTGTGTGGTATGGCCCATGAAAAGTATGGGGCGGTAGCCCAAAAGAAAACAAATATTTCTGGTTTCGACCGGACTTTATGGCACCATCTGGCTATCTCTCATCACAAACAAAGTACTAAATATTACGTCGATGATACACTTGTGTCTTTTTTGAAAGGGTTCAGTATCAAAGATTGCCATATTTTCATTGTTCCCAAAGGTGCGGTTAAAATCCGCCACATCCGCATCGCTAAGGGGCCTGAGACGCTCCCAATAGAAACATTGCTCTCCGACAAGAAATTCACTACTCACGAAATATTGTTTGATGTAAATAAATCGGTTGTTCGGCATGCAAGTTTGGCTTTTGTGAGTAAACTGGCATGTTTTCTGAAAAAGAATCCCTCAATAAAACTGGAAATTATTGGCCATACAGATAGTGATGGAGATGCTGCTGCCAACATGAAACTATCGAAGGAAAGGGCTGATGCGGTAAAGAAGAAATTGGTGGCCATGGGTATAGCTGCCAACAGGCTTACCATAAATGGCTTTGGTTCTTCAAAACCTATAGATTCTAATGCTACACCCGAGGGTAAAGCCAATAACCGGCGGGTAGAGTTTAATAGGCAGTAACTGATATTCTCGTCTCTGAGGAAGACACTTTAAACTATAAGTCTTTACTAAGTAAATTGTAAAAGAAATCATTACAGCAGTGTGGCATTTTATGGTGCTTTACTCAATACTTATTACATTTGAAATCCGGCAAAACGTTTGTAGGTTCTGCCGTTAATTATTCTATTTATGATAAAAATTACACTTCCCGATGGCTCTGTAAGAGAGTATGCCGCGGGTACTACTTCGGCCGAAGTAGCAAAAAGTATCAGCGAAGGCCTTGCACGCAAAGTGATGGCCGCTGAGGTAAATGGTGAAATATGGGACTCTTCACGTCCTATAAACAGCGATTCGTCTTTGCGCCTGCTTACGTGGGGCGATGATGGTGCAAAATCTACATTTTGGCACTCATCCGCTCACCTTATGGCAGAGGCTTTGGAAGCACTCTATCCTGGTACGAAATTCGGTATCGGCCCATCTATCGAGAGTGGTTTTTATTACGACATTGACCTTGGTGACAAGACCATTGGTGAAGAGGATTTGAAAGCCATTGAAGATAAAATGAAGGAATTGGCAAAAGCCAATAGTACTTATGTGCGCGAGTCTGTTCCTAAAGACAAAGCTATTGCATACTTTAAAGAAAAGGGCGATCAGTACAAGTTGGAGTTGCTGGAAGGGCTTGAAGATGGCAGTATTACTTTCTACACACAGGGCAACTTTACAGACTTGTGTCGTGGGCCACACATTCCCGCTACTGGCACCATAAAGGCTGTGAAATTGACCAATATTGCCGGTGCCTATTGGCGTGGCAATGAGAAGAACAAGATGCTCACCCGCATATACGGTATCACCTTCCCTTCTCAAAAAGAGTTGGACGAGTATCTTGTATTGCTTGAAGAAGCTAAGAAGCGCGACCACCGCAAGCTGGGTAAGGAATTGGAGTTATTTACTTTTTCTGAAAAAGTAGGTAGCGGCTTGCCTATGTGGTTGCCCAAGGGTGCCATGTTGCGCGAGCGTTTACAACAGTTCTTACAGCGTGCACAGATAGAGACAGGTTACCTGCCGGTAATGACACCGCACATTGGTAGCAAGCAGTTGTATGTAACATCGGGCCACTGGGAGAAATATGGTAAGGATAGTTTCCGCCCCATTACTACCCCGCAGGAAGGAGAGGAGTTCATGCTGAAGCCAATGAACTGTCCGCACCATTGCGAGATATACAAATCATCTCCTCGCTCTTATAAAGATCTGCCACTGCGCCTTGCGGAGTTTGGAACTGTGTACCGATACGAGCAGCGTGGCGAGTTACATGGACTAACACGCGTGCGCGGATTCACTCAGGACGATGCCCACCTTTTCTGTATGCCTGAACAGGTGCTGGAAGAATTCAAGAAGGTAATAGACCTTGTTTTGTATGTATTCGAGTCTTTGGGTTTTACCGAATACACTGCTCAGATTTCTCTGCGCGATCAGGAAGACCGCAGTAAATACATAGGCAGCGACGAAAATTGGGCTATTGCAGAACAAGCTATAATAGATGCGGCTGCAGAAAAAGGCTTGAAAACAGTAACCGAATATGGCGAAGCGGCTTTCTATGGCCCCAAGTTGGACTTTATGGTACGCGATGCCATAGGTCGCAAATGGCAATTGGGTACCATACAGGTAGATTATAACCTGCCAGAGCGTTTCGAGCTGGAGTATGTAGATGTTGATAACACACGCAAACGCCCGGTAATGATACACCGTGCACCTTTTGGTAGCATGGAGCGTTTTATAGCCGTACTGCTAGAGCATTGTGGTGGCAACTTGCCGTTATGGCTCACTCCATTGCAGGTAATGGTTCTACCCATCAGCGATAAATATAGCGAGTATGCACACACTGTAGCTGCTGCACTGAAGGCGGCCGATATACGGTGCGAGTTGGATGAACGCAGCGAGAAAATTGGTCGCAAAATTCGAGATACCGAGCTGATGAAGACTCCTTACATGCTGATAGTAGGTGAGAAGGAAGCTGCAGAAGGAATGGTGTCTGTACGTAAGCATGGCGAGGGGGATAAAGGTGCTGTAACAATAGAACAATTTTGCACTGATATTAAAGCAATAGTAACCGAACAACTAAAAGGAAAGAGAAAATAAAACGGTTGGTTAAATTGGAAAAAAATAGGAGTGCTATTCCTGTTTACCAACAAATATGTATAATTTTGTCTGATAACCATAAATACTGTTAATGCAGAAAAGACCAAAGCCAAAACCTTTTTTCAGGCCGCGTGTACCACAGAACGAACATAGGCTGAACAATGAGATTACTGCAGCCGAAGTACGTGTTGTAGGCGATGATATGGAACCAGGTGTATACCCGATAGCAGAGGCCATTAAAATGGCGCAGGCTAAAGAAGTAGATCTGGTAGAAATTTCGCCCAATGCGGTACCTCCCGTTTGTCGCCTGATTGACTACAAAAAGTTCCTTTACGAAAAGAAAAAGAAAGAAAAGGAGCAAAAAGCCAAGGCGAAAGCAACAGAACTGAAAGAAATACGTTTTACACCCAATACCGACGATCACGACTTTGACTTTAAGGCCAAACATGCCGAGAAGTTTTTACAAGATGGTAACAAGGTGAAGTGTTATGTACAGTTCAAAGGCCGTGCTATTATGTTTCAAGAGCGTGGAGAGTTGTTATTGCTGAAGTTTGCAGAACGTATGTCGGAATATGGAGTACTGGAGTCTATGCCTAAAATGGAAGGACGCAGAATGCTGGCTATGTTCTCGCCTAAGAAAAAGAAGTAATGGCTGGTGGTAGATGAAAATACTTTATTTCTATAAGCGAATTTCATCAAAAAATTTGTGGTTAAACTGTCAGTTATTATCTTTGTATAACAATTTCAGAATTCATCTACTATAGATATAAGAAGTTTTCATGGTGATAGGGTTTATAGGGGCTGGCCTGTTCTCAGGCTGGCTTTTTTTTGCCCATCTTGGTTCGTAGTACACTCTTTGGTTACAGTAACATACCTGTAATAACAGAAGTGCCGGTGAGGATAATTCACCGGCACTTCTGTTATTGGTAGTCATTCACTATTTTATATCGGGGTGGGGTGGCGGTACATTCGCATCACCATCCTCATCTACCGCAGCAGGGCGGCAGAGTACTATGTTCTCATTTTCTGCATCACCATACTTAAAGATGAATCTTTCGCGTGGTATGCTGAATTTGTCGCCCATATGCTCTATGATGGCATTTACATGTTCCCAAGAGCGTTGCTCCTTTATTTTGCTGCCACTGCCGCCACCTGTTATTACCACCTTGCAGCGAGGGTAGGCTTGCATTTGTGCTGCCAATGTAGAAAGCTGTAATTCTATCCCCTTATTTATTTTCTTCGAGTTTTCGGGGAACATCAGCGTGCAGGCACCTATGTTGCCGCATGGATTTTTGCCTTTGTCTTTATCCTTATCGTTCGATACTATGTCTTTACATCCATCAGGGCAAGGGCAGTGACCCACACCATCGGCATCTACCGGCCAGCACTCTGTAGGGGTTATTATTTGCTTGTCCAGATAGTCTGGCACACCATCATTGTCCGAATCCAATGGGCAGCCACGGCTGTCTACTTTTACACCAGCGGGTGTCTTGGGGCATTTGTCAAACTGGTCAGTTACTCCATCTTCGTCCTTGTCTGGCAGTACCGGGTTAGGCAATATCATATGCCTTGGGTAAGATAGTTCGTTGTAGCCATGGTCCAGCGGGTTCATCCAGTACAGTGGTTCCACACTCTTCTTGTACTTTACGTTATAGTTTACACTAAACGAAAAATAGTTGATGGCATCACCATTTTTGCCGCTACTGGCACCGCCGCCCAATATTGGTCCAAATCTTGTCCCATCAAGATAAGGGTCTGTGGTAAACATAACCCGGTTCTCTATCTGTATATTGTACTGCTTGTTTATTTTGTACTGTATACCAGCACCTACACTTGGGGCAAATGCCTGAGACTTATTGTCCATCATCCGGGAGCCATTGCTCGATTCTGCTTCTGTCTCCCAAGACTTATCCATGCCTTTCTGCAACGCCTTTCTTACCTCTTTTGCAGTAGCGTTAGGCCCGCCCGATATGCTGGTAAACTGGTAGTTATTATAATTCTTGTCCAGTGCGTTTACGCGGGTTTTATACCCCAGCATGCCCAACCCCACATACCCGAATACCGACATCTTATTGCGCGCTCTGTGAAAACTGATGTTGCCCGCATTTAGCATAAAGTCCATATTGAAGACAGATGCCTCGGTGCGTGTAGAGCGGTATATGGCATCGGGTAGGCGTGTGGTGGTAGCAAACTGTAGTGGTACATAACCAAACCCTGTGTAAGGTGCCGCATACGTAGTGGTAGCCATCTGATCGAGATTTTTGCCCACACCATATATATACTGCAAACGCATAGAGAACATATACCCGATAGACTTCCGCACATTCAGGTTAATGCCGCCACCACCTTTTTGCCACAGCATCAGGGAGGGTATATCGCCCAGTACATTAAACGTGCCGCCACCTATGCCCACTTCCCACATGTTTTGTGGTTTTGGGGGAAATGCCTCCTGATGGTCCAGATATTTTTTTAATTGTTTCTGTCTGAATTTCGGGTAGTACGTAGAGTCCATGATGTCGTAACCCTGCCCGTGGTACGTCATGTCTCTGTTGGCCCACTGCAGCCCTGCTGGCGGCCCCGCTGGTTTGGCAGCCTCTCCCTCTTTGGCTGCATCGGTACTACCACTTTTTTTATTTTCCTGCGCAGACAATGAGACAGCCATACATACCGCCAATACTGTAGTCAATAGAATCTTCCTGTCGAGCATAATTACGAGTTTACATGGCAGATTTCTGCAAAGTAAATATAGCAAAGGTATAGCCTGAGGCAGCAAAAAACAAGCCAGGCTACTCTATAACCTGCATTTTAGCGTTTTATTGCCCTGTGGCAAAAAGTGTACCAAAAAAATTGTGGTAAATAGAATTCTTATGTCGACTTTTACAGTGGCTTTGGCCCATACCCGTCATGCAACTGGTACAAAAAGTAATAGGTAACGAACTGGCCCTTTTCGAAAAGAAATTTGCGGATAGTGTGAAAAGTGCCAATCCTTTGCTGGATCGCATTATGCATTTCATCATCAAGCGCAAGGGCAAGCAAATGCGACCGATGTTCGTGTTTTTGACTGCCCGTATAGCTGGTGGTATTTCCGAGTCTACTTACCGGGCAGCATCGCTTATAGAATTGTTGCACACAGCATCGCTCGTACACGACGATGTGGTCGATAATTCTATCAAGCGTCGCAACTTCTTTTCGGTAAACGCTTTGTGGAAAAACAAAATTGCCGTTCTGGTGGGCGATTATTTGCTTTCCAAGGGATTGCTTTTGTCTTTAGACAATGGCGACCACAGGTTACTGCAAATCACATCGCGCGCAGTCAAGGAAATGAGCGAGGGCGAATTGCTGCAAATGGAAAAGGCCCGCAGGCTCGATATAAACGAAGGTTTGTATTTCGACATCATCAGGGCAAAAACAGCCTCTCTTTTGGCATCGGCTTGCGCATCGGGTGCCTACTCGGCTACAGGCGATGAAGATGTCACCGAAGTCTTTCGCCAGTTTGGCGAGAAGGTAGGTATCGCGTTTCAAATAAAGGACGATTTGTTCGACTACGGGCAAGATAATATTGGCAAGCCTACTGGTATAGACATCAAGGAAAAGAAAATGACGTTGCCGCTCATCTATGCGTTGCAGCATGCCCAGTCAGCCGATAAACGCCGTATCATATACATTGTAAAGAACAACAGTACCGACAGGGCCAAGGTGAATGAAGTGATAGCCTACGTACAAAAGTCTGGTGGCATAGAATATGCACACGACAAGATGTTGCAATACAAACACGATGCACTGGCATTACTCAATCGTTTCCCCGACTCGCCCGAAATGCAAGCCATGAAGGAGTTGGTAGAGTATGTGATTGACAGGAAGTATTAGGTTGTGTTATTCTTGCAATAGCAATCGTTGCTTTTCTTCGTTTGTAAGTTCCAGCTTGCCAAAAGCCGCCCAGTACAGTGCTTTCGAGTTGCGTTCCCATAGCAGTACATTGTTCACCAGTTGGTAAGACTGAAATGTATTGAGTGTAATGCATATTGCGAATGCTAAAAATACGGCAACCCTTGTAGGCATTCTTGTCTGCAAGGTCCATTGCACTACTGCCGCAAGTGGCAACGATAGTAAGGCTGTTCCCTCTATCAATGCCCGTGCGCTAAAGCCCCCACCATAGTACCATGTACCCCAGCTAAAGACGATGTATATATTGAACACCGTAAAAACAAGTATGGGCATTGCAAGAGTTTTGTGTTGCTTTAACAGTGGTAGAAATCCTATACAGGCTATAAGTGCAACAGGTGTGTATACAAACCAGCCCTTTGCATAGCTAAATAGACCGTTGTATAACTGAGGATGCAGCAGATCGAAAGATTCGTTTTCGTAGGAAAAATGAAACCAATTGCCGCTGGTGTATTTCAGATACCCAAATTGTAGCAGGCATATGGCAGTAAATACGGCAGAGCCCACTGCAAGTAGCCCCTTACATTGGTACCAGAATCGAATCTTCTCTTGTATGGCCCTGCCATATGGCCATAACAGAGGTACCAATGCTACCAGTATATTGGTTGGCCTTGTAATGAGGGCCATGCCCAGTGTTATGGCAAGGTATATAATGTACCGGCGTTGGCTGGTAGTATATAAACGCTCGGTATGGTATAGCACAAAGCAAAACAGTGTAAAAGAGAACGGATGCGACATGCCTATGTTGAACACTGTATAGAAATACAGGTTGGTGGCAAACAATACAAGTATAACCGTAATAGCAGTAACCCACTGGCTGTAGTACCGCAACAGAAAACGCGACAATGCATACAATCCCACCATTACCCATGCCAGTATAGCAAAAATAATCATCACACGGTAGGGTGTACTGTAGCCATCGGGTGGGTAAGTGTCTGTAAGGTAGCACCATGCATGTGCCAGCAGAAAGAATGGCAGTTCAAAAACCGCTGTGCCCACCGCATATTTGTTCAGTAGCAGGCCGGTAGCTTTTTGCGGATATATGTTGTAATCGTAACTGCCATTATTCATCTGATACTTCTTCACTATATCCGGGTAAAACTTCAGCTCACCCAAGTCGTGATAAATGAATGTGGCCGGCAGATACAGGTAATAGCTGGCACAGTCCCAGCGTAGCAGATTTTTCTCACGCCATTGACTCAGGTTGAATGTAATATACAACAGCACAAAGGCTGTAAGTAACAGGGCAAGGTTGACGGGTTTTTTCATGACAAATACGCTCTACCGTAGTTACAAAATAATAATTGCGAGGTTCATTCCCTCAAAACGACACAGGCTATACCTCAAAAAAGAAGACGGACAAATTCGTTGAACCTGTCCGCCTCCAAAACTATAAATCTATTTTAACGCAGAAAAATTTCTGGTCTATTGTGTGGTAGTTACCACTCCATGCCGGGGTATGTTCGTTGCATAAACTGCATTTCTGCCAGCAAATACCCCATGTGTTCCGAGTGTACTCCTGTTTTGCCACCCTGTTGCATCCAGGTGCCAGTTGGTAAAGTAAGGGTTGCTTCCTGCAATATGTCAGCTACTTTGTTCTTCCACTGTGCGGCCACGGTTTCTGGCAGGGGGCATATACCTGCTTGTGCAATGGCACTGTCGGCACTACTGGCTACAAACATTTCTCCGGTATACATCCATAGCTCGTTTATGGCATGTTGCATGCGTTTGTGGCTTTCTTCGGTACCATCGCCCAGGCGTATCACCCATTCGCTGCTCCAGCGCAAATGGTAGGTAGTTTCCTTCAGCGATTTGGTAGCAATTGCAGCAATAGTCGCATCGCTGCTTTGGCACAAAAACCCAAAGTAGTAATAGCAAAATGCATCAAAATAAAAAGAACGAGCTATAGTGTAGGCCCAGTCGTTATTGGGTTGCTCCACCAGCAGCATATTGCGGTAGTCGCGAACATCTCTCAGAAAAGCAAGATCATCTTCGTCTATAGCCTTGCCCGTTTGTACCGTAGTGTTGATGGCTACAGAGTTGAATACCTCAGTCTTTTTATCGGCAGGCAAGGCATTGAATATCTCTGCCGCATACTGGTACAGGCTACGTGCCCGGCCCAAATGGTCCAATGCGGTATTGGTAATGGCTATGTCCTGCTCCAGTATGGGGCCGTGCCCCGTCCACTCGCTCAGTCGGTGCCCCATTATAAGAGCATCGTCTGCCAGTTGTAGTATATACTCAAGTATCATTTAGTAGTTTGGTTGTGTGGTGCGTTGGGGCATTACATGTACTTTACCTCGTCTGGCAGGTCGTAAAATGTAGGGTGGCGGTACACTTTGTCACTGGCAGGTTCGTACAGAGATTCCGACTGCCCGGGGTCTGAAGCATGTATTTGTTTGCTTTCTACAACCCATATGCTCACACCTTCCATGCGGCGGGTATACACATCGCGTGCATTTTCTATGGCCATTTGCGCATCGGCAGCATGCAGGCTGCCTGCATGTTTATGGTCCAAACCAGCCTTACTGCGAATGAATACCTCCCACAAAGGCCATTCGTTTTTGTTCAGTTTATTATTTGTCATTGTATATAGCTTGTGCGCACGTATCAGGCTGCCTGCACGTTGTTTGCTTTTTGTTTTCTTTTTTCGGCATGTGCCATAGCGGCATCGCGCACCCATTTGCCTTCTTCCCAGGCTTTTTTACGTGCGTCTATGCGTTGTTTGTTGCAAGGGCCGTTACCCTTCACCACATTCCAAAACTCATCCCAGTTTATGGTGCCAAAGTCGTAGTGTCCACGTTCTTCGTTCCACTTTATGTCTTTGTCGGGCATTTCCAGTCCCAGTACTTTGGCTTGTTCGGTGGTTACGTCTACAAATTTCTGGCGTAGCTCATCATTCGTAAAGCGTTTGATGCGCCAGTGCACACTTTGTTCTGTATTGGGGCTCTCAGCATCGGGGGGGCCAAACATCATGAGCGATGGCCACCACCAGCGGTTAAATGCATCTTGTGCCATTTTGCGTTGCACTTCAGTGCCCTTAGACAGGGTCAGCATTATTTCAAACCCCTGACGTTGATGGAAGCTCTCCTCTTTGCACACGCGCACCATGGCACGTGCATACGGCCCATAAGATGTGCGGCACAGTGGTACCTGATTCATGATAGCGGCACCATCTACCAGCCAACCAATTGCACCCATATCGGCCCATGTAAGGGTAGGGTAGTTGAAAATAGAAGAATATTTGGCCTTGCCGGTATGCAGTTGCTCATACATTTCATCGCGGCTTATGCCCAGTGTTTCTGCTGCACTGTACAGGTACAAGCCATGTCCGGCTTCGTCTTGTACTTTGGCCAGTAGTACTGCTTTCCTACGTAGCGATGGGGCTCTTGTTATCCAGTTGCCCTCTGGCAGCATGCCTATTATTTCAGAATGGGCGTGTTGCGAAATCTGGCGGATGAGTGTCTTCCTGTAGTCATCCGGCATCCAGTCTTTGGGCTCTATGCTTATATCTCTGTCTATCAAACTATCAAAATGCTCCTGAAACGATTGTACCGCCATAGATATGCTTTTAATAATGCACAAATATAGGGTATTTAGCGTCTGCCACAGGTATGTGTGCCATTTATGTACCAGTCGATTATAATGATATTATGGCATATAGAGTTGTCTTTGCTGCTTATGTTGGCCGGGTAAAATAATATCTGCCGTGTTTCCTCGTTATTTTGTTAGTTTGCTATGTCTATGAAATGTTCAAGCCTTTTGGCGTTCCTGCTGCTGCCTGCTGTTGTAAACGGACAAACCACTACTACGGCGGCCGATAGCGTCCGGTCTGCGTTTGTCAAAAATACCTATACGCTTACCCTTGGTGTTGGTTTTGCCAATGGCTATCGTCAGGCCTATTCGGTACCCACAGGCTTCGAAAAAGGGCCAATGTCTGGTTTCGCACCCATATATGCCCGTGCCGAATATGCTGTCAGTAACCGTGTCAGTATAGGTTTTGGTATGGCATTCAATACCATTTACTTCAACAATGCCCGTGTAGATAGTGGCCATACCGGCATTGTGCGCCGCACCGCTACCAACAAGTGGCGTTTCTTCAGTGGAGGGCTCATGGCTATGTACCATTTTGGCCACATCATCAAAAACAACAAGGTAGATCTTTATGCTGGTGCAGGGCTCAACCTGAACAATATTGCCGAGAGTGCCCGGCCAAAGGGCGACAGTACGGTGTCTGTCACTTCGCACTCGGTTACACCAGCCATACGAATAGGGGGAAGGTACTATATTTCCGATAAGTTCAGCCTGCATGCCGATGCCGGTTACGATAAGCTGAGTGTGTTTGCCATTGGTGCTTCCTGCCGCTTCGATGGCCGTAAAAAGAAGTAACTACTACTATTGCATGGCTTTGCAGTATCTGTGTGGTGTATTATTTTTCTATTTTTTGCCTTTGTGGCTGCGCAACAGTGTGTAGCTATCATAACAGTGTTACCTTTGCCCCCGTTTTAAGTAATACATAATATATGAAAATTCACCGCGAAGGGTACTGGTATATTCTCATCGCTACTGTGTTGTGGGCAGGGTTGGCTTGGGCTATGTTCCATTTCATTCCCACCTCGCTCGATTGGTTATCGGCAGGCTTGTCATTTGTACTTTTCTTACTCTGGTTTTGGGTGGTTATATTCTTCCGCCTGCCGGTACGTAACCTCATACATGGCGAAAGCAAAATAATTGCCCCGGCCGATGGTAAAGTAGTTGTAATAGAAGAAACCTACGAGTCTGAATATTTTAAGGACAAACGTTTGCAGGTATCCATCTTCATGTCGCCCATCAATGTACATGTAAACAGAAATCCCGTAAGCGGTGTGGTAAAGTATATGAAGTACCACGCAGGTAAGTATTTGGTGGCATGGCACCCCAAATCGTCTACCGAAAACGAGCGTACCACAATTGTAATAGGCAACGATAATGGCGATATACTGATGCGCCAGATTGCCGGTGCCCTTGCCCGCCGTATATGCTGGTATGTAAATGAAGGCGATACCGTGCGCCAGAACGAGGAATTTGGCTTCATCAAGTTTGGTTCTCGTGTCGATCTGTTTTTGCCGTTGGGTACGCAGGTAGATGTGAAGATTGGCGACGTGGTAAAGGGTGGTGTAACAGTGGTAGCACACAATTGGTAAAATTTCCCCAATGTGTAAAACCGAACATCAATAATTACTTATTTTTACAACCTAAACGGTAAACAAATGAAAAAAGTAACCTTGTTCCTCGCATCTGTTATGATGGTGTCAGGCGTAGCATTTGCAGAAGGAAAAGCATGCTGCAAGAAAAAAGATGCTAAGTGCGCTAAAGAAGCTGGCGGCTGCTGCAAAGACAAAAAGAAAGAGTGCAACCATAAAGAAGGCAAAGAAGAAGCTAAAAAAGAATCTTCTGAGAAGAAATAATCTTCCTTCTTGTTCTCAACAACTAATTGGTGGCCACTTTTAGGCCACCTTTTTTTATACCTAAAATAACCATGAACAATTCAATCAATTACAAAGACATCAACAAGGCACTGTGGAACAAACGTACCCCAGTGCATATTGCTTCGCAGTTCTACAACGATGCCGCATTCCGGCAGGGCGCAAGCATACTTAACGAGCCCGAGCTGGAACTGTTGGGCGACATAGCAGGCAAGAGTTTGCTGCACCTGCAATGCCACTTTGGGCAAGATACACTGGCCATGGCCCGCCTGGGTGCTACAGCCAGTGGTCTCGATATTTCGGACACAGCAATAGACTATGCCCGCCAATTGGCTGCCGATACTGGTGTGCCGGCCACGTTTTACTGTGCCGATGTGTACGAACCTCCTACAGCACTACACGGCCAGCAAGACATAGTATTTACATCGTATGGTACTATTGTGTGGCTGCCAGATCTGGATAAATGGGCACAAACTATTGCCACCTGCCTGAAACCGGGCGGCCGGTTTGTGTTTGCAGATACGCACCCTGTTGCACTGATGTTCGACGATAATTTTCAGCGTATCACATATCCATACTTCAATACAGGGGCTATAGAAGAGGTGGAAAAGGCCACCTATGCCGATCAGAATGCCGATATAGGCTTGCCATCAGTTACATGGAACCATAGTGTGGCCGAGATAATACAGGCATTGATGAATGCCGGCCTGCAGTTGCAAACCATACGCGAGTACGATTATATACCATGCAATTGTTTTGGCAATATGGTGCAGGTAGCCCCCGGCCGCTATCAGCTTATGGGTAGCGAAGGGCTTTTCCCACTTGTGCTGGGATTGGTTGTAGCGAAACCATAATTTTCAGAACATATCATAGCCTTGAATGATAGTGCAATAGGTAGCAACGGCCCAGTCGTTGCTACCTTTGTGTTATGATGAATTGGATAGAACTGACCACCGAAGAACAGAAAGAAAGCCTGAAGGCTTTGAGTGCAGAAAAGCCGGTACTGGTATTCAAACACAGCCCCCGTTGTTCCATCAGCATGATGGCCTACAACCGCATGGAGCAAATGGCGGGAAACAACGAAGCAGCATTTTATCTGGTAGATGTGCTGAAGAGCAGACCCATATCTATGCAGATAGCCGAAGAATATCAGGTACATCACGAGTCGCCGCAGGCATTGCTGATTGTAAATGGCGAATGCGTGTATGATGAGAGCCATAGTGGTATACTACCTGCCGAACTGAAGGAAGAGATAAAGGAATGGCGCACCAAAATGGCAGCAAACAGCAATTAGATTTCCTTATTGCGCCAGCGATTGCTGAGCAAATACCAGCCCGAGCCAATGAGCAACGAGGTCCAGTACACAAATTCCGACCCCCAGCACCATTGTAGCGGGCTTTGCCATTTGCTGATGACAAAGTAGCAATACACCAGATAGATGCCTACACAGGTCATTTCCATGGTCAGGTTCACCATGGTATTGCCGGTGCCTACCACTCCGTTGAAGGTAACGGTAGACAAAGACATGATGAGGGTAGCCACCACTATCACCCGTAGGCTGGGTATAGCAAATTCTATAAGCGATGTGTCGGAGGTATATACCGAAAGAAACTCGCGCGAGAACACAAGCGTAAGCGCACAAATGACAGATACATATAGGAAGCTCAGTTTGCATACCTTCCATATCACCTTCCTTACCTCATCTTGCCTTCCTTGCCCTATTATATTACTCACCATGGTATTGCAGGTGGTGGCCAGTGCCCACGTACCTACACTTACTATACCAAAGATGTTGCGCAGCACTTGCGAGGCTGCCAGTGCAGTTCCGCCAAGGTGCTCTATAAAAAAGAAAAATACCAACCAACCACCTATACTGAACAGGAACTGAACAATAAGTGGTGCGGCCACCTTCAGCGAGCGTTGCGATAGCTCCAGATCGAAATGCAGATGTTTCGAAATAGGATATTCTTGATGTAGCCGCTTGCCAAGAAATATGCCCACCATCACCAGTAGCCCGGCCACCTCGGCTATCACCGATGCTACCGCAGCACCCGAAAAACCCAATGCAGGCATGCCCCCATGGCCAAATATCAGCAAATAGTCGAAAAGTATATTGACTACTGTCGCCACCAAAGAACCATATATCAGCACCTTAGTGCGGCTGATGGAGATAAAGAACGAATAGAGAAGTTGGGTAAGCGCCAGAAAGGGCAAGCCCCATACCCTTATGTAAATGAATCGAACACTCATTTCCATATTGCGGTCGTCTTGCAGGCTGAAGCCAAAAAGTAATGGCACCAACCAAAGGGTAACCAGCATAAGCCCCAATGAAAACAGAATGGAAATCATGCCACCATTGGTTAGCAATTCTGTAAGTCCTTTCTCATCGCCTTCGCCGGCACGACGCGCCATTTGCACCTGTATGCCACTGCTCAGGCCGTAGCTAATCATAGACAATATGAGGTAGAACACACCAGTAATACCATTTACCCCCAACTCTCTTTGCCCCAGCATACCCAAAAACACGGTATTGGTAAAGAAGTTGAGCTGCGGTATCAGTAGTGCCAGCGATATGGGTGCTGCCAGTTTTAGTATTTGCCTGTTACTGGCTGTTACGCCTAAGTTGTTCATGATTGGCCCTTACAACAAAGAGCATTGTTTTTGTTGTTGTAGATGATGCGGGTGCAAATGTAGTGCAATAGCTTACAAATAAAGAAAAATACGAAGTTAGCTGTACACATGGTTTTGCACATACAGGCGATGCATACTACCGTATTTCCTGCCATGCAGTACTCACAATAGAGAAGATGCCATACCCATCGGTAACATTGGTAAACACATTGGCAGGCTCGGCAAATGGGTTGCCTTCGGTATTGGCAGCAACCTTGCGAGATTGCCTGTAGCGAAAGTATGCATCGGGCACATGTATCAGCTCTATACTGCTATATACCGAATCGGTACCGTTGAACTGTGGGGCAATAGACCCTGTACTCACGTACAACTTCAATTCTTTTTGCTTGCCATTAAAGAGGGCATCGCGCATAAAAATGCCGTCATTGTCCAGGCAGGTTTCGGCATCGGCTATGTCGCCACGTGGTGTCTCTACCGATGCATCTGGCGCATATACACAAAACCCAAAATTGAACAATCCCGAATCTTGCGGGGGCAATAGCCGTACCATGTAGCAGTCGCCTGCCTCTGGTGGGTCGTTAAAGGTAAGCACCAGCGCATCTTCGTAATTACCGTCCATGTTTTTACGGGCATTGTAGGTATGCGTTACTTTTACAATAGGTACCGGTATCGGTGCTACGCAAGTAGCCTCTGCCGGTGGCAGATTGGGGGCACTTACCTTCAGGGTATAGTTCTTGCCGGCAGTCAGTGGCACGGTAGACACATACCCAAACATGGTGTTATAGTCCATCGTATCCAATGGTACCCCACCGGTATACAGAATGGCGGTAGCATTTGCTATGTCCAGTACAGGGTTGTTTTTGCGGTCTTTAATGGCAGCCGTACTTTTTACATACAAGTTGGTAGGTACACCCGTTTCGCCTACCGAAAACAGTGCCAGACGTTTCTCTACAGGTGGTGCTGCTACATCAATTGTTTTTTCGCAAGACGAAAATGCAAGTGCCATGCCAATAGATATGGCTATCGAAAGTGTGTGTTTCATCAGAATTTGAATTGGTAGGTAACGGATGGAAGAATAGGGAAAAGGCTCACCTGTTTGAAGTTGCCATTATCTTCATAAATGAAAAATGGATTTTTACGGTTATATACATTGTAGGCACCTATTATCCAGGAGCGTGTCCAGTTGGTTTTTTCCTTTGTAAACCTGATAGACACATCGCCACGGTGGTAGGCAGGCAGGCGGTAGGCATTGCGGTCGCCATATACGGTTATAGATTCGCCGTTTGGTGTACCGTAGTAGCCCACAGGCAGTGTTATGGCATTTCCGGTACCATATACCCACTCGGCACTTATTTCTATACGGGGCGATATGGTATACACACCCGCTATCTTAAAATCGTGCCTCCGGTCGTACTTGTACGGGAACCATCGGCCATAGTTCAGTGTGGCAAACTGTCTTTGCGTCCACGATAGGGTATAGCCCATCATGCCGGTAAAGCGGCCCTTTTTCTTTTGTACAAACAACTCGCCACCGTAGCTACTTCCACGCCCCGATGTTACCTTGTCTTCCCACCCGGTAGCACTGTTAAAGAAGCTCGCACCCTCGCGGTATTCTATAATGTTCTCCATGGTTTTGTAATACCCCTCTACGCTTATTTCATAACCTTTATCGTGCGAGTAAGCCAGTCCTGCCGCTCCTTGTCTCGATAGTTGGGGTGGTACTTTGTCGGTAGAGGGTACCCAAAGGTCGGTGGGCAGACCGATAGACGAGTTGGTAAGCAGGTTGATGTATTGGTTCATCTGCACAAAAGATGCCTTGGCACTTAGCTTGTCGTTCAGCAGATAGCGGGCCGCAAGGCGGGGTTGTATAGAATGATAAAATTTACTACGTACATTGAAACCTGCCAGATGCAGGCCCACATTAGCTTTCAGTCGTTCGCTGAACTTGATGTCGTCTTCGGCATATACATCAGTTTCAGTGGCAAATATAGCCGATTGCCCTACGGTAGTATCGGTATTGCCGCCGCTGGTGCCGCTTATTTTGGTTGTCTGCGCCCCCGGCGTATAGGTGTGGTTAATGACACTGGCCCCCACTTTTATATAGTGGTTGGGCGATGGTATAATGTCGAAATCGTACCGGGCAGCAATATCGCTGATGCCCGATTTGAATCGAAGTAAAAACTGCTCATCGGTGCCATTGCCTGTACTGCCACTCTCGGCTTCTACCTGAAACTGGTAACGGCTATAGTAGCTGGTAAGATTGCCAAACACCTTGGGGCTGAACTGATGATTCCAGCGGGCTACCGCAGTAGCATTTCCCCAACGTATCCCCCCGCCAAATTTGCTGGTTACATTATCCTCTGTGCTTTTGTCAGAGAAGTAAAATTTATCATTACCAAAATAACCACTTACGTACAGATGGTCTTTTTTGCCCAATGTAAAGTTAGCCTTGCCATTCAGGTCGTAGAAATAGTAGCCAAACTTAGACGACCCTTTCATAAACGGTGCCGCCAGTACATCTATATAGGTGCGCCGGCCCGATACCATGAACGATGATTTTTCTTTCTTTATAGGGCCTTCCAGTGTCAGACGCGATGCAATAACGCCTATACCACCTTCGCCATGTATTTTGTTGTTATTACCTTCCTTCATGTTGATGTCTATAACAGAAGAAAGTCTGCCGCCATACCGAGCCGGAAAGCCGCCCTTTATCACCTCTACACTGCGTATAGCATCGGCATTAAACACGCTGAAGAACCCAAACAGGTGGCTGGCATTGTACACGGGCACCCCATCCAGCAATATCAGGTTTTGGTCGGGGCTGCCACCGCGCACATACAGGCCCGATGTACCCTCGTTGCCGCCCTGTATACCCGGTAACAACTGTATGGCTTTCATTATGTCGGGTTCGCCAAAGAATGCTGGTAACGATTTCACAGTTTGTATCGGCAGGTCTATAGAACTCATCTGTGTTTTCTGATGAATAGCCCGCTCGCTGCTGATGACTACCTCCTTCAGCTCTTGTGCTTCGCCCAGCGAAATAGGTATTTCTGCCGATTGGGCTACACTAATCTTGCGCTGCCACGAGGCATAACCGGCATAAGAGCCCTTCAGTTCTACACTGTCGGTACGGGCAGGTATGGTTATAGACCAAAAGCCATAGTTGTTGCTGGCGGTACCCACCTGTAGCGATGGTATGTATACTACGGCTCCGGTAAGCCGCTCACCGCTTTTTTGGTCGGTAATGTAGCCACTGATGGTTACTTGTTGGGCAGTGGCCTGTAGCGACATTGCCGTGCAGGCAAGCCACAGAATGGTGCGTTGTTTGGAAAACATGTGGTGTGTGTGATTGTGGTGAAGGCATTATATTGCTATAGTAGACTTGCAGATATTGGAAAGGTTTAACAAAGACAATGCCAGGCACAGGGTAAATATTGCTATTTATTTTCCTGCCTGTAAACAGTATGCACCTATAACGTACAGATGGTAGCAATATTGCAACCTATACTCTGGTCATGCAAAAAACAGCCAATGACGAAAGTCATTTTTTTATTGAGAAAATGTAAATAGGTTTACCAATATGGATTGTATATAACATATGGATGCATCTCAAGACAATAAACACCACATAGCCGATAAGGTGCGGCAAATGCTCGATGAAGGCAAAACACGTGCTGAAGCTGAAGCCGAACTGACTGCCATGGGCCTTGCTTACCAGTTTGTGAAAGACATAGTAGCCGAAACCGTGAAGCTGCGCAATGCCCAACGGCAACAACGTGGGCTCAACCTCATCTTGTCGGGTGCGCTTATGTGTTTGCTCAGTTGCCTGCTTACTCTGGGCGAGGTATTTACCGGTGCCGGATATCTGATAGTGCTGTATGGACTCACCGGTGCCGGAGTAATAATTGTGTTTTACGGGCTCACACACATATTCTGATGCTTATTTTACAACAAAATGGGGCTGCCTCACCAGAAGCAGCCCCATTTTGTTGTAGATTATTTTACTATTGTTATTCCAGTACTATTGTTTTAGCCGTTTGGCTGCCATCCTTCATGCTGTTAAGACGTACATGATAGATGCCCCTTGCCCATGCACCTACCGCTACATCGGTAGTGCCATCAAAGGTGCCACTCCACATCTGCTGACCTATAGCATTGAAAATTGTAGCATGAAGCTGGCCTACACCCGGTGCGCTGAAGTACAGCTTATCGTGTGCGGGTACAGGGTATACTGCTACAGAATTTGAATTCAATGTTTGCGCAACGCCACTTACAATGCCCGAACCGTTTACTTTGAAGTTCTTCGAATTGACGTTGAAGAACACATTGTTCTGGCCTTTTACTTTGAAGCGACATGTACTACTGGTAGCACCGGGGTCTGGTACGGTAATAGTGGCAGTACCGGTATTGGGGAATGTACCCACTGTATATGGCCATGTAGTGCCACCGTCTTTCGACATGTATATCACCACATTCGATACATTGTACGGCGCACCGTTGGTGCCCACTACATTCCAGGTTACGGTCTGAGAAGTGCCGTAGGTATATGCAAGGCCTGCTGTATTCTGGCTGGTTACTTTGAAGCCTTCATATCCATTGGCAGCACCCGTGCTTATAGCATCCAGATGTATGGTATCATCGGGGTACAGAAAGCAACCATAGCTGTTGTACACATTACGCATCGTAAGCTTGAAGGTAAGGTAACGGGCAGTATCCGGGGCTTTTTCGCCCATGGCTCCATCCACATTTACTTGTTTCAGTATACCATTCAGTACCAGACTCATTTTAGGGAACACACGTACAGGGTTGTCCTTCACCGGATTGAACGAACGGAAGATAGGCCCTCTGAAATAGGTATTAGCCAGCGTTTTGCCAAAATCGCCCAGGTTGGTCTGATCCCAGCAATACATAGTTGCACTATCTGTTACAGAATCTACAGCAGTTGGTGCTGTTAGCTCGAAAGGCGTTTTGTAGGGAATTTTGTAGTTGGCAGAAAAAGTAGGCAGATATACCAGTTTGTTGCCGGTTGCAGTTTTTATTGCACACACATCTTCCGATCCTGCAAGCTTGGATTGTATTTGCACAAGGCTCGACGCATGGAAATAGGCATCGCTATGAGCCTGAATATTGTCGGGAGAGCATATGCCCGCATAGGCCAGAATGGTGCTGCCACTTGCTGGCTCGTAGGCAAAATTGGCAACAGCATTATTATTACAGCTTCCGTTAGCATTGTCGTTGAAGGTGTGCTGTGAGCCAAATTCATGTCCCATTTCGTGGGCCACAAAGTCTATATCAAAACCATCACCCACCGGGCTGGACAGGCCGGTAACACTGCGTGCTTTCTGGCCATTGCTACAAACGATACCCAAACCAGACACACCACCGCCACCAGTGGTAAATACGTGTCCCAAGTCGTAGTTGGCAGAGCCTATCCGGCCATCGCAGGTAGTTTGGTTTTGTCCTAAACATGCGTTGCCATTGCTGTTGATAGAATTGAATGGGTCTGCACCATTCACACTACCGGTAGCTGTAGGCCAAATGATTTGGTCTTCAGTAGCAACAAAGTTCATTTGCACCGAGAACTCGCGATTGTATACGCCATTCACACGGTTCATAGAAGTTGTCATTTTAGACAATACCTGTGCAATGGTAGGCGATGACAAACCTGTGGCAGCCTGTGCATACTGGTTAGAGCAGGCAAGTGCCAGCCTGTACGTACGCTTTTGGTAACCATTAGAGGTACGTGCAGCCAGTGCAGGCAGGCCGGTATTTGCGGTTACCATTTGCTCGCCACCGGGTAGGTCGTCGGCCGCAGTATGCACCTCGCAGCGCATACGCTGGTTCATGTCGCGGGTTTCATCGCGCTTATAGTGTACCATATAAAAACCATCGTGGTAGTTATCGTACGGGTCTATAAACGCAGTATTTTCGCCATCAAATATCATGGCACTGAAGCCGTAAAGCGTAAAGTCGAGTTTTGCTGTTACCGTTACATCATCCAGTGCATAGGCGGTAAAAGTTCTTATATCGGGGTATTTCTGAGACAATTCCGCTGGCAACATAGGGTTGTGCCACACTTTGAAGTCACGCATACTGCCATTTGGCATGGGCAAGGTAATAATCATACCTTCGTCAGGGTTTTCGCTAAGCGACCACATTTGCAGTTTCAGCAAGCTTTCGTTCATTGTATACACCTTAAAATTGGTAGGGTGTATGCGCTGAAGTTCCTTCGGTGCCCGGCCGGCATCAACCTGTTGCCAATAGGTGGTGGCAGATGCCTGTAGAGAAAACCCCGCCAGACAGGACATCAAAAGATGAATGAATTGTTTTTTCATTTTCTTTTTTTTGTGACTTTTAGATTAATTAAAAATGTGGAGGTGGCGACACACGCAAGTTATGAATTTCTCATTTCTGGCAAAATAAAATATCGCCACAGATGAACTATATTGTTGTTATTCAATTTTTTATACTTTTTAGTGACAATGCAGCTACTGAAACAGACATACGACCTGAATGGCATAGATGCCGCCGCCGCCCACCTGTGGAACGCCGTAAAACAATACAGACTCATAACCCTCACCGGCAATCTTGGCGCCGGTAAAACAACTTTGGTAAGTGCATTGGGCAGGCATTTGCAAATAGAAGATGCGGTAAGCAGCCCCACCTTTGCACTGGTAAACGAGTATACTATGTATCACGAGGGAAATAGATACCCTCTATACCATATAGATTGGTATCGCCTGCGCAACGAGAAAGATGCATTCGCTGCTGGTATGGAAGAATATATAGAAGATGCCATGCAAGGAAGGAGTTGGTGCATCATAGAATGGCCCGACAAGGCCAAAGACCTGCTGCAAAAGCCATGGGTAGCCGTTTTTATAGGCACCAATGAAGACGGAACAAGGACGTTGATTGCAAATCTGGAGTCATAGCCTGTAACGGTGTTAAAACCGCGCATCATGCCTGTAGCGGGCATGGTGGTTCGGTATTTTTGTTTATTTTCACCGCATCGAAGATTGAATTATGCACGAAGTAATTGAGTTATTGAAGACACTTTTGGCCGACCCTGATAAACTGATGGCCTTTATCCGCGAAAACGGAGGTTTGTATGTAGTTATGGCTATTGTCTTTGCCGAGACCGGCCTTTTTGTAGGCTTTTTCCTGCCCGGCGACTCACTGCTGTTTATAGCAGGCATCATTTTGGCCACCACCACTCCCGAACCCTTCAATAGCGACTGGCTCAATCTTCCCTATTGGTTGTCGCTCATAAGTGGGGCCGCCATACTGGGCAACATGACCGGTTATTGGTTGGGCAAAAAGTCGGGCAATATGTGGTTCGAAAGAAAAGATACATGGTTGTTCAAGAAAAAGCACCTCATTCAGGCACACGATTTTTATGAGAAGAAGGGTGGCTTAGCCATCATCATGGGGCGTTTCTTGCCTATTGTACGCACATTTGCACCACTTATTGCGGGCATTGTGAGCATGAGCTATAAAAAATTCTTATCATATAGTGTAGTAGGTGCTATAGCTTGGGTAGGCAGTATGACGCTGGCTGGTTACTTCCTGGGTAGCAACGAGTTTGTGAAAAAACACCTCGAAGTAATAGTAATAGGTATCATTCTCGTTACTACGGCACCAGTTATTCTCAAGATGGTATTTGGCGGCAAAAAAGCCAAAGCCTGATAAACAATTTACGTCCATTGGCAATGAGTCAACAGAAATCAGTAGGTCTGCTCAGCATTCCTGTTTTGGTAGCCGCTTTAGGTTACTTTGTAGATATTTACGATTTGCTGTTGTTCAACATTGTGCGCATCAAAAGCCTGCGCAGTCTGGGGCTTACCGATGCCATGCTCGATACCGATGGCAAGTTCATCATCAGTATCCAGATGTATGGCCTGCTACTGGGCGGTATTCTGTGGGGCATGATGGGCGATAAGAAGGGTAGGCTCAGTGTACTGTTTGGTTCCATACTGCTATACTCGGTTGCCAATATCGCCAATGGTTTTGTGCAAACCGTTAATCAATACGCCCTTGCAAGGTTTATAGCGGGTGTTGGCTTGGCCGGCGAGTTGGGTGCAGGCATTACTCTTGTAAGCGAGCTGGTACCCAAAGATATTAGGGGTAAGGCAACCTCTATTGTGGCGGGTGTGGGTCTTACCGGTGCCATAGCGGCCTACTTCGTAGCCCACTCTTTCGAATGGATGGCGGCAGGAGGTAACGAATGGGCTACAAACATTGTCAGTACTTCATACGACTGGCGCATCTGTTATTTTGTAGGTGGAGGTTTGGGCCTTGTTTTATTGCTGCTTCGCATCAGCGTATTCGAGTCGGGTATGTACGAAAATATGCAGCAGAGTAAGGTGCAAAAGGGTAACTTCTTAATGTTCTTTACAAATGGCCGCCGGCTGAAGAAGTATCTGCTGGCTATTTTGGTGGGTTTGCCTACATGGTACGTTATAGGGGTACTTGTTACCTTCTCCAAAGAGTTTGCAGAGCGTATGCACATTGCCGAGCCAATAGACCCTGGCAAGTCGGTAATGGTGGCCTATGTGGGTATATCTATCGGCGATGTGCTTATCGGCTATCTTAGCCACTGGCTGGGCAGCCGCAAAAAAGCACTGTATGTGTTTTATGCACTTACCATAGTAAGTATAGCCCTGTTCTTTATGCAGGAGGCAGGTACGGCCAACCGTATGTATGCCATATGCGCACTTATGGGGTTTGCAACTGGTTTCTGGGCTCTGTTTGTTACCATGGCTGCAGAGCATTTTGGTACCAATTTGCGGGCTACAGCAGCCACAACCATCCCCAATATGGTTCGGGGTTCGTTACCAATCATTATTATGCTGTTTGCCGGTTTGCAGTCTGCATTCAGCTACCTTACTGCGGCTGCCATTACTGGTGCCGTGGTAATGACGGTGAGCAGTATTGCCGTTTTTATGACCGAAGAAACCTTCGGAAAAGATCTGAACTTTATAGAAGAATAGGGGGGGCTGACTTTTGTGGGCCATTCCATTATATTCACAACACAGAACTACCGATTTTTATGGCACAATCTCAGCACAGCATTTCGCTATTAGATGTTAGTAATCTGGCCCACATGGCACCAGCCCGTGTAGCCATAGTGTATACCGAGTGGAACGATAAAATAACTGCCGAGCAGGTAGCGGGTTGTACCCGCGTTTTGCTGGCTCACAATGCCACCATCACGCATTTGTGTGCAGTACCGGGTGCTTTCGAGTTGCCATTTGCTTGCCGCCATATATGGCAACAAAACAAAGAAAGCAACAATAGCCCGGAGGCCATCATTGCTTTCGGTGCAGTAATAAGGGGTGGAACTCCCCATTTCGATTATGTGTGCAAGGCGGCAACCGAGGGTATTACCCAACTTAATATTACGTTGCCGGTGCCGGTTATTTTTGGTGTACTCACGCTCGATACCGAAGCACAAGCGTGGGAAAGGTTAGGAGGTGTTCATGGTCATAAAGGCGAAGAGGCTGGGTTGACGGCACTCAAAATGATAAAGTTTGCAAGGGGATAACCCCCTTGCCATTACTTCAGCTTACGTAGCAGGTAGCGGGTAATGCAGATACCACTGCCACTGCTACCGTTAGACATTTGTTGGTTGGTAGCCGTGGTTACCTGTACCAGTTCCCATCCTTGGGCACTATATTCGTTCAGGCGGTCTACTATAACGCGATCGTTGGTAGCAATATTCTCAAAGTTGATACCCACCATGCTGTAAAAATTCTTCAATTCTTTTTCCAGCATCTGTCCTTCGTCATCGGTGGTGAGGAGACGGCTGCGGCCCAAGCCACCCGGCACTACAGACTCAACGGCTGTTATTTGTTTGTAGATGTAACTCACAGGGGTAGCATCGCCACCAGCTGGTTTGAAAGAGAACATGCCCATAGTGCATAGGGCCGATGCAGCCGCAATGGCTACAGTTGTGATGTGTTTTTTCATTTTTTAGAAGTGTGTTTGTGCCCAACTTTATACAAATACTGTGCCTGTATTAACCATCAGAAACACCTCTAACAAAATATTAGCAATTTATGCGGCCAACTCTTTCAGTGCACGCACCAGTGTATCAAGGTCTTGCGTCAGTGTATATACGTTGGGGGTTACCCTTACACCTTGTACCCCCGCAGCAACGTTGTCTATGGCAACGGTATATATTTTATACCTATCCATAAGCGTCGTGGCCAGTTGCGCAGGTGTCATACCCTTTACCCCCACATTGGCTATCGCACAGGCGCGTTGGGGTTGTGCGGGTGTATTCAGTACTATTTTAGGCAGTTCTTTTATTGGCTGTGTCCAGTATTGTTGCAGGTAGCGTAGCCGGGCCTCTTTACGTTCACCGCCCATAGCACGATAGTAGTCTATGGCATCCATTATAGCAAGGTCGGTAGCTGGTGGATGGGTGCCGGTATGGTTCAGTCTCAGGATGTCGTTTTTTTCCTTTCCTTCCTCGGCAAACAGCGGCCAAATGTTTGGGATGTGTTTTTTGTTCACATACAGCATCCCGCTTCCCAGTGGGGCACTCAGCCATTTGTGCAGGCTACAACCATAGTAGTCGCACCCCAATTCATCTATGCGGTATTGTATGTGGGCAAAAGCATGGGCCCCGTCCACCATTACCTGTACACCATGCTTGTGCGCCATGTCGCATATTTTCTTCACCGGCAGTATTTGCCCGGTGATGTTTATCATATGGCATACCATCAGCAATTTTGTTTTGGGGGTAATGGCTTTTTCATACACCGCTATCACTTCTTCATCCGTTTGCGGGTTAGCCGGCACCGAAATTTTTTTGCACACAACCCCATGCCGCCGGCTCACCTGTGCAAACATATCCAGCATGGCACCATAGTCCTGATGCGCCATTACAGCTTCATCGCCCGGCTTCCAGTCCAGCCCGGCAATAATCATGTCCAGCGATTCTGTCGTATTTCGTGTAATGATCAACTCATCGGCACTACACCCCGCCAGTTCGGCCAACTTTACTGCCACTTTTTTTTTGTTTTCGGCCTGTTGGGTACGCATATAGTGGGCTCCCTGCACATTTATGGCACGTATGTGGCCATCATACTTCTTAAAAATCTCCTGCGGCATCATGCAGTAGAAACCATTCTCCAGATTGATGTATTCCGGCCTTATGATGTAGCCAGCACGTACCGTCAGCCAGTAGTCTTCTTCCGCATTGCCGGTTGTAGCCGGGGCTGGTTCTGGTAGCATGCATCCCAGTACCGGTAACGATGTAATGGCGGCAAGCGATGCCAATGATGCGTTTTTAAGAAAGGTACGTTTGTCCATATCGGTATGGTTATCTACTCAAATATACAATACAAACACTTTAGAGGGCAGCGGCATCAGGCACACAGCTTTCACTGCAAAATGTAAAATTGTCAAATGTGAGAAATAGTAGTGTGTTGATGTGTGACTTATATATTACACATGGGGCAGCGCACATCACCTGCCGCTATTCTACTGTAGCCATCAGGCTACATTGTGTCGCCAATATGCAAGCCATATGTTGTGCATGTTATTTGCTACACACTACCAGAGAAAGTTACCCCCGGCATTCTTGTTTTGTTTGCAATAGGGGTATGCCAAATCAAACATAATCATGGTTTGGTAAACCAATCATGTGGCTACCTTAACTAAGATACATTCATGGTCTTACCTACCATAACATTGCCCTCAAAATTATTTTATGAGGTCGTTCAGAATATCAGGTACTATGGCATTGCTTGCTTTGCTACAGAACGCACATGCGCAAAGCGTAGCTATAAACAGTACTGGTGCCGCAGCAGACAATTCTGCCATGTTGGATGTGAGCTCGGTTACAAAGGGAATGCTGGTACCCCGAATGACCATGGCCCAACGCGATGCGATACCATCGCCTGCGCAAGGGTTACTTATCTATCAGTACGAGGGTGGTTCAGGTTTCTATTACTATACCGGTCTCGCATGGCAGCCACTTGCCGGTGGTGGTGCAGGTACAGGCGGCTCCTACTGGAATCTTTCCGGTGGTAATATTTACAATAATAATACAGGAAATGTAGGCATTGGTACCACTACACCTGCCGCACGGCTACAGGTAATAGGCAGTATGGCTACAGGCATTACCGGTGTAGCTACAGGTATAGATGCGGTGGCATTGAGCGGTGGCAATGCGGCTGGCTTAAGGTCTCTCGCAGCAAGCGAGGGCACTACCGATGCCCCGGCAGCAGGTGCTACTGCCGTAAGTGGTGCGCGGGCCTCGGCCGATTGGTCGGTGGCGTTGGGAACAAGCGTTCCTGCTGCATCTCGTGCTACAGCCAAGCATGCAGTGGCAACTGGTGGCGGCAATGCTACTGGTATTATGTCTACTGCAATTGGTACAGGTGCCGTAGCAAACTCCGAAGCCACTGCTATATATGCAGTAGCAATTGGCGGGGCAAAAGCTTCCTCACTTAATGCTATTGCAATTGGCAGTAGCCCTGCCACTGGTGCCAATGCAATGGCAAACTATGCCATTGCATTGGGTGGTGCCAGCGCGTCGGGTATCAGTTCGTTGGCCATAGGCCCTGCAGCAGCAGCCACAGCACCTACTGCCACAGCCATTAACGGCACAGCCGCAGGCGAGGGGTCTTTTGCATTTGGTGGCACTACCGATGCCCCAGCCAGCAATGCTGTGGCAATGGCTACAGCTACGGCTACCGGTCCTGTATCGGTAGCTATAGGCACCAATGGCACCACAGCATCGGTAGCACAGGGGGCATATGCCAGTGCTATGGGGGGCGGTTTTGCACAGTCGGCTGGCTCGGTGGCACTGGGTAGCAGTATAGTTGGTGTTTCACAAACATTTGGCGACTACAGCACGGCTATAGGGGGCGGTACTGCCTATGGCACATCGGGTGTGGCTATTGGCACCAGCGCAGCCATGCCTTCCATGGCCGATGGTATCAATTCTACAGCTATAGGTGGTGCGCGTGCGGTTGGGTACCAATCTGTGGCTCTCGGGCCATCGGGTAGTGCCGGCGGCGATGGGTCCTTTTCTGTCAATGGTTCGTCCGGTGGTGGGTTCTCGTATGCACTCGGTGGCAATACCGGCATGGCAGGTATGGGTGCTTTTGCCGCTTCATCGGGCTTTGCCGATGCACAAAATGCCATAGCCATGGGTAGCGATGCCATGGTGCCCTCTGGGGCATTTGGCCAGTACAGCATAGCCCTTTGTGGTGGGCAGGCCTACGGGTTCAATTCTGTAGCCGTGGGTGGCAATGGTCTTTCTCGTTCCAATTCTTCTGGTTTGCATGCTACGGCCTTTGGTGGTGGCAGTGCTTCGGGCTACGGAGCAGTAGCAATGGCAGGTGGCAATGCTGGTGGCCAAAATGCCTTTGCCTTTGGCAATAGCTCAGATGCATCTGGTAGTAACAGTACCGCTATAGGTACATACATAACTACCGCAGGCCGCAATGGCGCACTTATACTGGGCGACAACTCGGCCTATTGGTACACCTATTGCGATAACGATAACCAAATGGTGGCGCGCTTTGCCGGTGGTTACAAATTCTATTCCGATGCCTCGGCGGGTGTAGGAGTTGAGCTTACACCGGGTGGTAATGCATGGAGCACCATCAGCGATCGCCGTAAGAAGGAGAACTTTGTAGCTGTAGATGGTGAGGCTTTCCTGAAAAAAATTGCCAAAATGGAACTTACAAGCTGGAATTATAAAGGACAAGACCCCAAACTGCATCGTCACTACGGCCCCATGGCGCAAGATTTTTATATAGCCTTTGGGCAAGATGCCTTTGGTAGGGTAGGCAACGATACCACCATCAACCAGGCCGATATAGATGGGGTGAGTTTTGTAGCCATACAGGCCTTGGAACAGCGCACCACACAAATGTTGCAGCGTATAGCAGTACTGGAAGCACAAAACAAAAAACTATCCAGCGAGAAAGAAGCACTAAAGGCAGAATTGAGCACCAAAACACAGGCACTTAGTAATGAAAATGCCGCTTTGCGTACCGAACTCACCGAACGTATGCTACAAATAGAAGCTGAGCTGAGACGTACCAAAACAGCAGGAAAGTAATTGATTATCATTCCAGTTATCGTATACCTACTTTCTGCTGTTATTGCCACCATGTTATTATTATATGGTGATCCCATTTTGTACATTGGTTGTATGTTTAAAATTATCATGTATATGATTGGCTCGTTCATTTGAAAGAATATAAGCAAAACAATGCATTCACAAACTGAAAATGGCATTTCACAAACTATTGCCATACTTCGCTCATGTATGATATAATGTTGTATCGTAAAAATGTTCTTTTATGAAACTACTTAAATCTTTATGCCTGATTACTACTGCCGCTGCTGCAACCACAGCATCGGCACAGAGTGTTGCCATCAATAGCACAGGTGCCTCTGCTCACAGTTCTGCCATGCTCGATGTCAGCTCCCTTACAAAGGGTATGCTCGTACCCCGTATGACCATGACCGAAAGAGATGCCATCGCATCGCCTGCCACTGGTTTGCTCATATATCAGACAGATGCTACCTCTGGTTTCTATTATTATAATGGTACCGCTTGGCAGGCTATTTCCGGCAGCACTGGTGGTGGCTCGGGCTACTGGGACCTTTCTGGTACAAACATCAACAGCAATAATGCCGGTAACGTGGGCATAGGTACCACCACGCCGGTAGCAAAACTGAACGTAGTAGGAAACGCCGCCTTTGGTACTGGAAGTACTGCCAACGGAACAGAAGCTTTTGCTGTTGGTGGCAATGCCGATGCGCCCTATTCGTTGGCACTTTTTGGCAACGCAAGCACACTGGCCAATAGTGCTGTAGGTATTGCGGGTGGTTATGCGAATGCGCC
>JAGKWS010000042.1 GCA_021151685.1 Chitinophagaceae bacterium | reverse complement strand
TACCTCGATATTCAAGTTATCAAACGCACCCGCCGAAACCATTGGTAGCCAATACACAATGGTATCATTTTCTGTAGCTAACACCTCGCAGCAGTCCGCTATCACACCCCTATTATGACTTTAGAGTATGAGCTTTTCATTTTAAACCTTGTATCTTGTTATTTGAGATTTTTTCTCGACTCTCGACTCTCGACTCTCAACTCTGGAATTTGGAATTTGGAATTTGGAATTTGGAATTTTCGCCGAAGCGACACTATTCTATCCCCGCAAGCAGCGCATCGGCTATGCCGGGCGTGGGTACACCAAACCGCTTCAGAGTACTAAAGTGCTGCCGTGGTATGTGGCTGTAAGATAGCTGCCCCGTACCAAAGATAGACGTGTAGGCTGGGGCTGCAGCCATAGCCTGCTGCAAGCGAGATGGCACAAAGCGGGTATACAGCCATTGCGTATGGGCGGTGTATTGAGGCAGGGTAAGCAGATCGGTAGCATGTATGGACGAATCGGAGACGGGCTTGGCCAGAATAACGTGTACGACCGGCATACCCAAACTATTGAGAAAGCGAAATAGCTGCTCCTGCCCTTGGTTAAGCCCAAACGTGCCACGTGCCGTGGGGTACTTCTGCTTCACCTCCAGGGCTACAACCTTGCCGCCGGGGGTAATGGTAAATGCATCAATGTCCCATACAGCACGGCCCAGCCAGCAATTGGCAAATAGACGACGGACTGCAGAGGCTCGCAAAAGGCCCTGACTGGCCAGATAGGCACACGCCTTGCGCAGGCGAACGGGGTCGCGGGCATCGGGCGGGGCAATTATGGGGTTGGGCACGGATACCAACTCATGCCCCATACCTTCTACCCCATCCGGGTAGCGATTGCCCGCATGATGCAGGAAACCATAGAACGAGGCTGCCGCATAAGAAAACCACGCAATAGACACGGGTATGCGGGATGCAAAACCATCCAGCAGCTTATAGTCGAGCGGGGAAAGGGGTTGCAGAGCATCGGTAACAATACGGGTAACGGCCCATGAATGATGGGCGCGGGTAAACCAAAAGTCGGACGTAGTAGTGGGGAAATTACCCGCCAGTACATCGGCCGCAAACGCAGCCTCGGAACACAGACCCTCTATACGGGTATGCTTGTCCTGAGACAGCAAGCCGGTAAGGTGACTGTGGTCGGAAAAGTTGATATCCTGTATGTGGCTGCAAAAGGCGTGTACCGACATAGGGCGAAAATAGGGAGAATGAACGGGTATATGCATTTAACAATGGCAGAAAGCAAATGTAGATGGCCTTATATGCTAATTTTGCGCCAACGCTATGCAACTTGTAAAGAAGATATTGCTGATACTACTTTCGGTACTGACGGGTGCCACATTTTTGTACTCGGCATGGACCAAGGTATTGCCCATACAGCCTTTTGAGTATACCATTGTAGAGTACCTGCACCTACCATGGGTAGCTGCGGCAGTCCTTGCGCGTGGCCTTACAGGGTTGGAAGCAACACTGGGCGGGCTGATGGTGCTACACCTGTATGGAAGCCACAAGGCCGTACTGAAGATAGCTGCGGCACTGCTGGCGGTGTTCAGCATATACCTGGTATGGCTGTGGGCTGTAGCCGGCAACGACATCAATTGCGGTTGTTTTGGCGATGAAATATGGATGCGACCATCGGTGTCGCTGATAAAAAACGGGGTAATGCTGCTGATGATTGCCGCATTGTGGGTGTTTCATGACGGGTGGCACTTCCGGCGCAGCGGGCTGCTTACGGGCATACTATTTGCCGCAGGCGTAGCTCTGCCTTTTATATTATACCCCATGGCGGTGGGCGAGCCCACCTGGCTGAAAAAAGATGTGTACCGGTTCGACCCGACACCGCTATACCACCCCGTACAGGACGACAGTGTGGCTACAGGGCCACTACCCTACCCCGCCGTTGCCCCGGTAGATGTAATGAAAGGGCGGCACATAGTAGCATTTCTGAGCCCCACATGCCCACACTGTAGCATAGCGGCCCGCAAAATGAGCCTGATGCGGCGGGCAGACACTACCCTGCCACTACTGATGGTGATAGGTGGCGTGAAGAGCGACCTCACGGAATTCTGGAAGGAAACGAAGGCGCAGAATGTGCCGTGGATGCGGCTGCACCGCGATGCCTTTCTGGACTATACAGGCGGGAGATTCCCCACAATAGTATGGATACAAGACGGCATGGTAGTAGCCAACTCTACCTACAACACCATGAACCAGAGCGAGATAAGTGCGTGGGCACATGGTGGCAACAAGTGATATAGAAGGCGAAATACGGCCCTTCGCAGAAAAACTATATATTTGTGAACAAATTTTTGTGCTATGAAACGTCGTTTATGGGTACTGACCGCCACATTGGGTACTACACTGCTGATGACATCTTGCCTTAGAAAGGAGTATACCTGCTACTGCGAGCGGCAAGAGCAGTGGGGTAAGGCCAAAGAAGAAGAACCATTGGGTTTCATGTCGAACAATGCAGCACAAAAAAGGTGTAACGATTATCAGTTAAGCCGTGCCGAGGAACTGCATGGTACGGGTAAGGTAATACGTTGTAAGGTAGTTACAGACCTGTAACCACAGAACGGTATATCTAACCTACATTATACAGGTCTTTTCTAAGCCATATAACTTGCGACGATGCCTCGTGCATCAATAAAAAGTCGGGCACCATTCATTATGGTGCCCGACTTTGCTTTAATAGTATGAATATTCGATGTGTGGCAACCTACTTCATAGGTTCGCCTGCCGACAGATTTATTTCGCGCTCTACTTTTGTATTGGGGGCATCGGGTTGTTTACCATCGGGGCCAATGAGTGTAAGTGTAATTTTGTTTTTACCCATAGGCAAGTTGGTAATAAACTTAGGCTCCCAAGCCATGAAGGTAAAGGTGTTATTTTCCCCTTCTGCAGTAAGGATGTCGGCCTGCACCTTGAACCCTTCTTGTGCCAGCTGCCCGTTCCACATATAAAAATCGAGCAGGATGTTGGCTGTGTCTTTGCCTATATAATCGCCCTTGGGCCGGCTATAGAACAGCATGGGTGTCTTTGGGTCGTCCATACGCACCAGCTTACCTTTCTCATCTATCCTAAAATGATAAATGGCTGCTGCCCCTGCCGACTTTACAGACTCATGATAGGACCGGGAAAGGAACACCATCAGATAATGCTCTGAACCATTGGCAAGAGTCACCTCGTTCTTAGGTTCGTATAGTGCCTTGTACGGTGCATTGTCGAGAATGAAATGTATATGCTGCCCCTGTGCCGAGTTGTTGCACAGTTTAGAGCCGGTATCGGCCGTTTGGGCTTTGAGCTCGTAATTTTTTACAGCAAAGGCAAAGCTAACCTTTGCCGAATCTTTGCCGACAGGCGTAGCCGTTACACTGCCTACAGACAAAGAGGCCTTGGGAAAGTCGGGAGAGGCACTGACAGGCACCAACTGCGGTACCTTGTGGGCTACGGGAGCAGGTGCCGGCTGTGTGGTGGCCGATGTGGTTTCGGAACCTGCCGGAGCTTCGGAACCACCACAAGAAGACAGTGCTGCGGCAGCAATGAGTGCATAAGATAACTGCTTGTACATAAAGAGAACGTTATTTGATACAAAAATAGCCTATTGCCATCAAGCAAGGGGAATAATTCGCCATATTGCGAACCAATGAGCGACAATAACACGTATAAATGGTATACATATGCCACAGTGTTATAATGGTTGCCATATATTTTGCTACATTAGCAGCAAGAAAAATCGATATGAAAAGAATAGTGATACTAATGCTGCTGGCCATGGTGTGCCTGACAGCCTGCCATAAAAAAATGGTACAGACCAAGGACCCGGAAGCAAACTACATAGCCGCCTACAAAGGACTGGCCCAAAAGATGGGCAAAAAACATGGCATACCCCCCAGCATACTATTGGCACAAGCGGCCATAGCATCGAAAAGTGGCACGACGGGTATGGCAGAAGTTGCAAACAACCACTTTGCTATAAAGTGCGACCGTTTTTACCACGGCCCCACATGGTACGATAAAAAAGGTGGCTACAATGAATGCTACCGGAAGTACAAAAGTGTATCGGCCGGGTTTAAAGACCACTGTAGGCTGATAGGGCAAGACAGGCGATTCAAGAAGTTGTACCACTTAGAGCGTGGCGACTATAAGGGATGGGCCAACGGTCTGCGCGATTCGGCCTACAACACTAACAGCCGCTACAACCACCAGTTGATAACCATGATAGAAAAGTATAAACTGCACGACATAGATTAAATAATAAATCAATACATAATACTAACGCATTTGTGTAAAACGATTGTGCTACAGCTACGATAATCTAATTTACTTTTATAGCTTTGATTAAAAATTCCTCGGCTAATGAAAAGGGCAATATTGGTACTATTGGCACTGTGGACTGGCATGACGGCACGGGCGCAGAAAGATGTGTTTCTACAAGTGCTGGAAAACAAAAAAGTATGCAACAAAGAGGATGTACTCACCTACTTTTTGCAAGCCAATAATTTTGAGCGCAGAGCCAACAGCTACTATTATCACTATCCGGTGGGGAAACGGTTTTATAACACGGTTATCAACAACGAGAACGAATGTTACGTAACCTACCAGACCGATAATGCTGCGGATTATAAGAGCATTTATAACGAAATAACAGCAAGCTGTGCCAAAGAAACATCGCCCAACAAGGCGGCTACCTGCTATGTATGCAACTACCGCCGCATGCAGGATGTACAAATAACGTTTTTGGGCTACAACGAAACGAGCCGTTTTTACGAGATACTGGTGTATCAAAACCCCGAGATGCATGAACCACCGTATAACCCGGCACAAAGAACAAAGGCACAACGCAAGTACTGATGACCCTGTACGGGCACATTATAGAAAGCGAACGTTTGTCACGTTCGCTTTTTTTGTAGGGGTAATATAATGTTAATTGAGTATGTGACGCGGCATAACACTCCATGCCTGTGGTGGCATAGCGAAGAGGGCGCGGGTGCGCCCCCATGTATCTTTGAAGAACTCGGAAAAGCGATAATGATCGAGCGCGGCCTGAGACTGCCACATGCTGTAGGTAAAGAATATGTTGGGGTGGGTGGTATCTTGCCACAACTGCAAGTGCAGACACCCTTCGAAATGGCGTATACGCTCCTTACGCTCTTCGAACAAGGCGGTAAAGGTGTCTATTTCCTCCATTCTGAAAGTCATTTGTACAATACGAACGATCATCCGAACTGAATTTTGATATGATTGTAAATACCCCCTATGCGGAAACCGAGCAGGGAAGCGGCGTTGCCTTTGTTGACACAAACCTGTAAGAAGCCGCGGCTGTTGAAACGGCAAAGCGCATCGCCTTTAGGCACATCGGCACAGGCGGTAGCAATACGCGTAATGACCTCGACCCCTACTGTAATGCGAAAGGGGCGATTGGCACCAACGGCCTGAAACTGCTGCTGCGACAGGTTGGTAATGAGGTTGCCAAAATTGTCGATATACTGAACATGGCAGAGGATGGCATCGTTGGCTACCTGTACCGGCTGAGGAAGGACCTGCGGAATAGCTATCTGAGGCCAGCCATACTGTGTGGCAGGAGCGGCCTGCAACTGTGCCACTACTTGCACTGCCGCTTGTACCCATTGCAATAGCCCCTGACCGGGTGCCCCTGTATGCACTACCCATGCCTGTGTGCCGGCAACGGCCGACAATAGCGACAAAACGCCATTGGCAGGTGCCAATATGTATTGCTGGCCTATGGCAACTAACAACATTTGTGGCTGCGCCTGATAGAGCGCATCGACAAGAACCAGATGCACCGTGTGAGGCGGAAAGCTATGACACACACTACCCAGCAACCATGCGGCATGGGCAACCTGAAAAGGGGGCACCTCGTGAGAGATATCGACAATGGTGGCAGCGGGCAATGCGGTGTAAATAATACCCCTTGCAATGCCCGCAGTAGCATCGCGCAAGCCAAGATCGGAGATGAGTGTGACTACCGGCATATAGCGGAAACGATGCAAAAGTACAACATGGTGGGCTTGGTAGGGTTAAATTAAAATAAATACATATGCAATGAGTATATTTGACGATTAAATTATTGCTTTTTAACGCTTACACAGCATATTGCCGAAACAGGAGGTAAAAAAGAGTATGACTTGCACAGAATGAGCCACCTAAGTGAAGATGGCACTTACATTTGCAGTATGTACACGCCAGTAGCCGAAACCAGATTGGTAATAGCATCGGACAACAAAGGGAAGATAAAGGAAATAAAGGAAATAATAACGGGTGCTACCCTACTGAGCCTGAGCGATGTGGGTTTTGACCGTGTGATAGAGGAGCCCTACCATACATTTGCTGAGAATGCCCACGCCAAGGCCGACGCGCTGTACCGGCACTGCGGACTGAATGTGTTTGCCGATGACAGTGGCATTTGCGTAGCAGCACTGGATGGCAAGCCGGGTGTGGACAGTGCCCACTACAGCGGCAGCCGCAATGATGAGCAGAACCTGCAACAGGTGCTACGCGAGATGGAAGGCGTGGCCGACCGACGGGCATGGTATATGGCAATAATATGCCTGATATGGGAGGGAGAGACTTACTACTTTGAAGGGCGGTGCGATGGTGTGCTGCTGCATGAAAAACGGGGCACAGGCGGATTTGGCTATGACCCGATTTTTGTACCCGATGGGTATGACCAGACTTTTGGTGAGCTGGCACCAGCGGTAAAAAATGCCATAAGCCACCGGGGAAAGGCGGTGCGGCAGATGGCGGCCTTTGTGAATGAGCAACTGGCAAGGCGTTAATGAACAAACACAAAAAGAAAAAGAAACTATGAAATTTTCGGTAGGAGATAAAGTGATGCTAAAGCGCACCGGCGAAGAGGGCCATGTGGTGGCCATAACGGGAAAAAATATGGTGGAGGTAGATGTGAAGGGAACTGTTTTTCCGGCATATACCGAAGAACTGGACCACCCCTACCTGAAATGGTTTATGGACAAGAGTCCTATGAAAAAGAAAACGGTGATGCCCGAACAGCTACCAGTGGAAAAGACACCGGCGCGAAAGGAGCGCATGGCAAGAGGTGTGTATTTGTCGTTTTTACCAGAGTTCCGCGCCATGGATATGGAAGAGATAGTAACAGAGATGAAAATATACCTGCTGAACGAGCTACCAGTAAACATACGACTGGCCTATGAGGTGCGGATGGGCGAAAGACTGGTGTTTAAGCACGAGGGTAATCTGCATGCATTTGGCAATATTTTTCTGCATACAATACCGTATGCCGATATGAATGATCAGCCAAGATTTCACTGGTTGGTGACGGGACCCAATAATACAGTGGCTGAGGGTGTGCTGCGCATAAAGCCGGCCAAACTGTTTGCCCATGTAGATGCGATACAGGAAGGTGGGGCACCGTCTTTTGAGTACTTGCTGGCAGAGGAACTGCAGGAGCGGAAGAAACCAGAACCTGCAATAGCTGCGCCCAAGGTGGTAGCCACGCCCGGCAGCTTGCCAAAAGCGGAAGCCCCCAAGCAAGAACTGGACTTGCACATAGAAAAGCTGCGCAGCAATACGAAAGGCTTGCAAAATGCCGAAATTGTGAAGATACAGATGGATACACTGGAGCACCATCTGCGACTGGCTATAGCCCACCGGCAAGATAAGATGATAGTGATACATGGACTGGGTAAGGGCAGGCTACGCGATGAGGTGTCCAAAGTCTAAAGTCCAAAGTCTAAAGTCTAAATCCCAAATTCCAAAGTCCAAATCCCAAAGTCCAAGGTTTGATATTTGGGGTTTGAGACAGGAATTTTAGAGCTTTGTATGGGGAAAGTCTCGATGGAAGGATATCAGGATAGGCTTGAGGCGTGTTGTTTGAAACGGGATTGGCAAGATTGACTCGTAGCAATAGTATAAAAAAGCAGTAACAAGTGGCCACCTGTTACTGCTTTTTATTTGTTCTTAACCTTTATAGCCGATTTGTGATGGGGCTAAAGCAACATCAATTGCCCAAATTCACAAACTTCACAATGTACTTCCTGTGCTGATTTTGTGCCGTAAGCGTATAGGCACCAGCGGCAAAGTTTGCAGAGATATTCAGCAGCTTATTGGTAGTGGCAGCACCTTGCCATACTTTTTGCCCCAATACGTTACATATTACTATATCTATCGGTTCTTCCATGTCGGAGTGTACAATTACCGAGAAGGCACCCACGTTGGGATTCGGGAACAATTCGGCAGACCAATCTTTTCTGTAAACTATATCGGTTGCCAATATAGAGTCGCATTGTGCAGTAGTGTAAACAATAATGTTGCGGGTGCCAGTGGCTGTGCCGCATACATTGGTATACGAGTAGCTGATAACGGCAGTACCAGCACTTGCGCCCGTTACCACACCTGCCGCTGTAATTGTTGCAGCGGCACTACTGCTGGCCCACGTACCGCCAGAGACTGAACTACTCATAGTGGTTGTGTTGCCAATGCACACATAGTCGGCACCGGTAACAACTACTGTGGGTAGTGTATCTACCGCTATAGTTGCTGTGGCCATACAACCCGTAGGCAATGCGTAAGAAATACTGGCCGTACCATGAGCTACACCCGATACTACGCCCGTAGCCGAACCAACCGTTACAATGCTGGTGGCACCGCTACTCCATGTACCGCCCGGCAATGGGTTGGTGAGCGTAGTGCTGCCCCCCATACAAATGTTTAGCACACCGCTAATGGAAGGAGGTAACGGATTGACAGTAACTATTGTTGTGACACTGCAACCGGTGGGCAGTGCGTAAGTGACCGTAGCGGCACCTGCGGCCACACCGGCAACTACACCAGAAGCGGCACCTACAGTAGCCACCGTTGCTGGCGAACAGCTCCAGGTACCACCCGTAGTAGCATCAGTAAGTGTTGTGGTTGCACCCACACATACTACAGGTGCTCCGGAGATGGCTGCTGGCATGGGGTTTACCGTTATGGTGGCAACAGATATACAGCCGGTGGGTAGTGTATAGGTAACCTGTGCTGTGCCTGCCGCTATGCCATTGGCAATACCTGTGGCAGACCCTATGGTAACGATACCAGTAGACCCACTGGCCCACGTACCGCCCGTAGTAGCATCGGAGAGTGTTGTACCAGCCCCGCTGCACATGCCGAACAGACCGGTAATGGGTGCCGGCAATGGGTTAACAGTTACGACGGCCGTATTGGCGCATCCGGTAGCAATAAGAGAGTAGCTTATGGTGGCTGTACCCGGTGCCACACCTGTAACAATACCTGAAGAGGTAATGCTGGCCGTAGTTGCAGGGCTGCTGCTCCATGTACCACCAGCAGTGGTATTAGACAAAGCCGTGGTTGCCCCATCACAAATACTCAGCGTACCTGTAATAGTGGCAGGTATGGGGTTGACGGTAATTGTTTTTGTTACCAGACAGCCTGTAGGCAGTGTATAGGTCATAGTAACCGTACCTGCCGCTACCGCAGTTGCTATACCAGTAGCCGCTGCTATGGTAGCTATACCGGTGCTTCCACTGGTCCATGTACCACCTGTTGTGGCACTGGCAAGTGTTACCGATGCACCTGCACAAACAGTTGCAGGCCCCGTAATGGCCGCTGGCAATGCATTTACAGTAAGTACCGCAGCTACGGCACAACCCGTAGCACTTATGGTATAGCTGATGGTGGAGGTGCCTGCAACTATGCCAGCCACCGCACCCGAAGATGCCCCAACTGTTGCCACCCCCGTGGCACTGCTGGTCCATACGCCGCCGGTAGTAGTACTGGCAAGGCTAACGCCCGAACCGGCACACACGGCCAAAGTGCCTGTAATGGCAGCGGGTGTTGGGTTTACCGTTACCAACTGTGTTCTGCGGCAGCCGGTGGCCAGTGTGTAGGAAACCTCGGTGGTACCCACATTCATTCCCGTTACTACACCGGCCGAACTGATGGTTGCAATCATGGGGAAGGTGCTGCTCCATGTACCACCGGTTGTGGTGTTGGCCAGCGTGGTTGCAGATCCTACACAAACAGTGGCCGTACCTGTAATTACTGCCGGCAGCGCATTAACCGTGGCTACTACTGTGCGGTAGCAAGAGGTTGCAGACAATGTGTAGCTGATGGTAGCTGTTCCGGCACCTACACCTGTTATAACACCTGTAGAAGGGTCTATAGATGCCGCACTACCGCTGCTGCTCCATGTACCACCGCTGGTAGCACTGGCCAGTGTGGTAGTAGCACCCTCGCACACGGTGGCGGTTCCGGTGATGGCTGCGGGTAGCGCATTTACTGTTACTATTGCCGTGCGGCGGCAGCCGCTGCTTACTGTATAGGAAACAATGGTTGTGCCCGCCGAAATACCCGTAACCACACCCGTAGCAGAAATGGAACCAACAGCCGGTGTACCGGAAGACCATGTGCCCCCGGTGGTGGTGGTGGCCAATGTAGTAGTAGACCCCGCACACAGTGTTGCCGTGCCTGTAATTGCTGCCGGCAGCGCATTAACCGTTGCTACCACTGTGCGGTAGCAACTTGTGGCGGTTATGATGTAGCTGATGGTAGCTGTTCCGGCGGTATTGCCAGTTACAATACCGGTAGCAGATGCAACAGAGGCTGCACCACCGCTACTACCCCATGTACCACCGCTGGTAGCACTGGCCAGTGTGGTGGTAGCACCCTCGCATACTATAGCAGTACCGGTGATGGCTGCGGGTAGTGCATTTACTGTTACTACAGCTGTGCTGCGGCACCCGCTGCTAAGTGTGTATGAAACGAGGGTTGTGCCTGCCGAAAGCCCGGTAACAACACCCGTAGCGGCAATGTTGCCTACAGCGGGTGTACCCACCGACCATGTGCCACCTGTAGTAGTAGTGGCCAGTGTAGTGGTAGTACCTGCACATATCTGCAATGTGCCTGTTATGGCAGCCGGGGCAGCCGAAACTGTAACTGTTTTGGTAGAAAAGCAACCGGTAGGCAATGTGTACGAAATGGTTGATGTGCCGCTTGCTGCACCTGTAACAATACCCGTAGCACTTATGGTACCCACCGTTGGGGTACTACTGCTCCATGTGCCACCTGTAGTAACACAGGCAAGGGTAATTGTTTCTGCAGCACAAACGCTTGCCGGGCCGGTAATAGCAGCCGGAACGGCAAATACCGTAACAATAGCCGTGGCAGTACCAGCGGTGGATGTGTAGGATACCACAGCAGTGCCGGCAGTAACACCAGTTACCACGCCGGTGCCGCTGCTTACGGTTACATTGCCCGAAGCACTACTCCATGTACCGCCGGGGGCAGTGTTGCTTAACGTAGTTGTGTTTCCTACACATACATTGAGGGTGCCGGTTATGGGTGGTATTTCTGATGCGGAATTGCAAGGTGATATTTTTCTGATAGCATTACTCTGATACTCTGTAAAGTAGATATTTCCGGCCGTATCCGTCATTACACCAGCGGATTGAGTTATCTGTATGTCGCTGGCGGCGGTACCATCGCCCGAATAGCCATAGGTACCGTTGCCGGCAACCGTGCTTATGATGCCCGATGTGGCTATTTTTCTGATACGGTAGTTTGTCATATCGGTAACAAATACATTTCCCGCTGCATCTACAGTTACACCCGAAGGCTGTTGCAACGCAGCCGAAGTTGCAGCACCACCATCGCCCGAATAACCTACCGTGCTACTTCCGGCAATGGTAGTAATGATACCTGTTGCAGATATCTTCCGGACACGATGATTGCCATAATCGGCCAGATACAAATTGCCCGTATTGTCAATTGTTAATCCCCACGGTTGCGCCAACATTGCAGTTGTTGCGGGGCCACCATCGCCCGAAAAGCCCCAACCGCCGGCACCGGCAACCACGCTCACTATGCCGGCCCCGTCTATTTTCCGTATTCGTCCTGCGCCCCAATCGGTAAAATATATATTACCAGCCGCATCAACGGCCACATCTTGCGGATTGGCACATGCAGCAAGTGTGGCAGGGCCATTATCGCCGTAATCATTGTAATCTCCATTGCCTATGATGGTAGTAATAATACCACTGGCATCTATCTTGCGAATACGATTATTGGCCCGATCGGCAATATAGAGATTGCCGGCATTGTCTACTGCCAACCCTCCGGGAGAGGATAAATATGCCGACGTTGCCAGCCCGAAATCGCCTCCAAAACCGCTCACCCCATTAATGCCCGCCACTGTGCTTACAACGCCCGAAGCGTCTATTTTTCGCACAACATGCTCTGCCGTGAAGTAGATATTGCCTGCATTATCTCTTGTTATGCCAATGGGACTTTTTACTTGTGCCGCTGTCCTGGGGCCACCATCGCCGGTATTGGCCCATGTACCATTGCCAATATAGGTTGACACACTATTCTTGCCCACGTATACATTGGTAACAGCATAAGACCCGCCATAAGTGTAGGTAATGGTGGCCGACCCTATGGCTATACCTGTTATCAGCCCCCCGCTTACGGTTACTTTTGTGGCATCGCTTGTACTCCATGTGCCACCTGTTGTGGTACTGGCAAGTGTGGCAGAGGTGCCTACACAAACATTTTTTGTTCCGGTTATGGCACCAATACCCGGTGTGCCGCAAAACGTAACCTTCCTTACGGTATTGCTCTCGGCCCCGGCTATATAGAGGTTGCCACTTACATCGGTACAGATGCCCTTTATGCCGGTAATTCGGGCCACGATGGCAGCACCACCGTCTCCGGTCATGCCAAAAACACCAGTACCCACATAGGTATTTATAATGCCACCGGGTGTTACCTTTTTGATGCGGTAATGTCCCTGGTCTGCTATATAAACGTTTCCGGCTGTATCTACGGCAATGGCCGAGGGTTGATTTAACGTTGCATTAGTTGCGGGCACACCATCGTAAACCTCGTACCCACCCCCGGCAAAAGTGGAGATAATACCCGAAGCATTCACTTTTCTTATCTTGTTATCGGTATTGTCGGCAATGAAAAGCTCGCCGGCAGCATTCACCGCAACGGACATGGGGCCAGCTAATACTGCGGCAGTTGCCGGCCCACCATCGCCCGGGGCACCGATGCCGCCCCCGGCCACCGTACTGATGTAACCCGATGTGTTGACTTTCCTTACCCGGGCACCTCCCATTTCGGCACAATAAATGTTTCCCGATCCATCTATGGCAAGTCCCATTGGCGATTGTACTGAGGCACTTGTAGCCGGTCCCCCATCGCCCGTGGTAGTACCTACTCCATTGCCGATAGCTGTAGTTATGATACCTGTAGTTTGTACTTTCCGTACCGTATGGTTATACATGTCGCTGAAGTAAAGATTGCCACCGGCATCTACTACCATGCCGCTAACCTCGCCTATACGTGCGGCTGTGGCCATCCCTCCATCGCCAATGTACCCGAATGTGCCGTTGCCTGCAACGGTAGTGATGATGCCTGCCGGGTTTATCTTTCTTATCTTGTATTCGCTGCTTACAAAGATATTTCCTGAAGCATCGCGTGCTATAATACGAGGCGTCACGAGTGTGGCCCCGGTTGCCAAACCGCCATCGCCGGTGTTACCAGCAAATCCTGTACCGGCAATGGCATCGATAACAGGCAAGCTTACGGGTACTCCTACCGTAGAGTAGGAGCCGGAAGGCAGTGTGTAAGTTATAACAGCCAATCCCGGCGATACGCCGGTAACAATGCCAGAGAGGGAGCCCACTAATGCAACATATGGATTGTTGCTACTCCATATGCCACCGGGTGTAGCATTGCTCAATGTAGTTGTGCTGGCAAGACAGGTTTTCAGCGTGCCTGTAATAGGAGAAATGTCATTGGCTATTTTAAGCAGGAAGCCTTCATAGCCACCCACGAGTGCCGTTTGGTGCGCAGACATTGTAGCGAAGTCGGGGACAGTAGCATCAATCATCCCGGCAACATACATATTGCCCGATGCGTCTAATGTCATAGACCGGCAATACTCATTGCCGCTCCATCCATAATAGGATGCCCAGGTGCGAAAGCCGGAGCTATTAAACCGAGCCAGCAGCAGATCGCTGCTCCCACCAAGCTTTTTCTGAAATGCGTCGGCGGTTGCAAAGGCTGTATCACTTCCGGTATTGCCCGCCAGATAAATGTTTCCTGCTGCATCCAATTTAACAGACGCATTTCCCTCTGCCCCCACGTGACCAAAGTACGTACCCCATTGGCGAACTCCGGAGCCATTCAACTTGACAAGGAATAGGTCTTTGTCCATTGAAGAATACGAGCTCATCAAAACGGTTTGAAAAGCCCCCGGAGTAGCAACATTGACAATACTATTTGTTTCGCCGCCGATAAATACATTTCCTGAGGCATCTATAGCTACCGAATTGCAATTGTCGTAGTTTTCGCCACCATAATAAGTGCCCCACAGGCGAAGCCCCGCATTATCGAACTTTACAATAAAACCATCAATATCGCCGGCAATTGACAGTTGATGTGCACCGGGTGAAGCGATATCGGCTGTGCTGTTTGTATTGCCGGATAATACCACATTACCAGCCCCATCTATTGCCAGCGACGTCGACTCATCATTATATTCGCCGCCATAATAGGTGCCCCAAACACGATTACCTGTGCCGTCAAATTTTACCAGAAAACCATCCGTTAAATAGTTTTTTGAGGTTTGGTGTACGCCCGTGGTAGACATGTAGTAATAACTATATGTAGTGCCAGCTACATAAATATGGCCACTTGCGTCTACAGCCAATGCTTTGGCTTCATCAGCATCCTCTCCACCATAATAGGTACACCATTGGCGTTGGCCTGCACTATTGAACTTAACAAGGAAAGCATCTACGATACCATTTACCGTTGTTTGATGAGTGCCGGGAGTAGCCATACCGGGATAGCCGTATGTAGTGCCTGTCATGTATACATTACCGAGGTTGTCTGTTGCTACGGCTGCCCCGCCATCGGCACCACCGCCGTAATAGGTTGCCCACTGCCTTACCCCCGAGCTACTGAACCTTGCCAGAAAGGCCATATATGAGCCAATAAACACTTCGGAATAGGCACCAGCGGTAGCTATGTTGTAGTAACTGTGTGTCGATCCGCAAACGTATACATTGTTGGAAGCATCTACTGCAACAGAACTACAGTAATCAAGATTATTGCCACCGTAAAATGTAGCCCATTGCAAATCGGGGTCAATAGTCAGCTCTCCATCGTAAGGGGCTATTTCATAACTCAGTTCATTGCCAGATAGTTTGAAGCTGGTTTTTACATTTTTTTTGTCTTGCAAGAAAGAGACCGGGGCTGCTTCGGTAACCTTGCCCATGGGGGTTACGGCCACCAACATGCCTTGTTGGTTCACACTGAGTTCGGTAGCTCCGCCATATTGCAGTTTGATGTTGGCCGGGTTGCCGCCTTTATGCACCACAAATTCATGCTTTAGTTTGCCATTGGCTACATACAGCACCCAATCTATATTGGGATAAATGTCTTTGTAGGTTATTTTTTCAAAGGAACGCACGGTCGACATATTTTTGTCTGTGCCATCCAAACCATAATTTTCGGCATAGGGTTGTGCCGGGCCGGTTATCACCTGGGCGTTTTTATTGGCACCAACCAGTGTTACGTCCATACGGTAGCCCGCCATGCGCTGCTCATCTTTTGCATGGCCCGGTTTGCCCGTATTTTGGGTGGGCTTCTCTGCTTTGGCAAACTGGTAGTGTATGGCACCATCACCAATAAAAATATTCAGGCCATTGGCCGCCGGCAATCTGAATTGTATATCGTTTCTGGGTTTGTTGTTTTGGTCAACCACCTGCCCCTTGTTCTCTACAAACAGTTGTGGTGTTTTTCCGGTTGTTGCGGTAGCCGGCTCCAGTTTTGCAGATGCACTGTAGGAAAAACAAAATAAAATACAGGCTAAGGATAGCTGTAAGATATATTTCATGAGGTATATATTTTCAACAAAGGAAAGATAAATTTTCCATATGCACAACATGCGCATATGCAGCTATTTTTCTCGAAAAGATATATTTGTAAAGCATATTCGTTGGTGTGCTTACGTAGCAAATTTTGTGCCGTTTTGCTGCAAAAGAGTAGCAGGCGAGGTATATATGGCTGTTGCGTTGTTCTGAAAAAAGTTGCCATATGCAACATACAAAAGCGGCCAACCCGAGGGAGTCTGGTTGACCGCTTTTGTGTTATTTTCTGTGTATTACCACGACAGATCTACGTCGTCGAGATCGGCGGGATTGAATGGTGTGGCCGGTGGCAATTGTGTGGGTCTGGGCGCACTTGCCGGCTGCGTTGGTGCAGACTTGTGCTCTGGCTGTGGCGCACGGGGCTCGCGGGCTGGTTGCTGTGGCCGTGACTGCTGCGATTGACTGTTATTGCCACCAGTGTTTTGCTGGGCTGGCTGTGGGTTGCGTGGCTGCTGCGGCTTTTGCTGGCCGGCATTGCCTGCACCCTGCTGTGGCGCACGGGGCTCGCGTGGCTGATTGCCCGCCTGCCCACCATTGTTTTGGGGACGCGGCTCGCGGGCGGGCCGTTGCTGATGGTTATTGCCGTTGTTGTTGCGGTGGGGCTGCGGGTTGCGAGGCTCGCGCGGTGGCTGGCTGTTGCTACCCGTAGCAGTCGCATCGCCGTTCTTTTGCGGCTGTGGCGGGCGGTGCTGGTTGTTGTTTTTACCACCACGGTTGTCGGGGCGCGGCTCGCGGGCGGGTTGTTGTTTCTTGGGTTGATTGTTTTGTTTTTGGTGGCCGCCCTTGCGGTTTACGGTCTCGGGGGTGGGCACCTCTACATCGAGTGCATAGGGATTGCCTTCGGCCACCGGTACGGGGCGATTGATAAGGCGGATGATGTTGCGCCAATCGGGCATTTCTTCATCGTCGCAAAAGGAAATAGCAATACCACTGGCTCCTGCCCTGCCCGTGCGGCCTATGCGGTGTACGTAGGTTTCGGGCACCTCGGGAATTTCGAAATTGATAACATGCGACAGGCTTTCCACATCTATGCCACGGGCGGCAATGTCGGTAGCTATGAGGGCGCGAAGGCGGCCTTCTTTGAAATCGGAAAGGGCACGCTGACGGGCATTCTGGCTTTTGTTGCCATGTATAGCACCTGCGTTGATGCCAGCCTTGTGCAGGTCTTTGGCCACCCTATCGGCACCGTGCTTGGTGCGGGTGAATACCAGTACACGCTCTATGGCCGGATTGGCCAACACATGGCGCAAAAGGTGGCGTTTGTCATCTTTTTTTACGAAGTACACCCATTGTTCTACCTTCTCGGCAGTAGACGATACGGGAGTCACTTCTACCTTCTGCGGATCGACAAGAATGGTATCGGCCAGTTTCTGAATTTCGGGTGGCATGGTGGCACTGAAAAACAGGGTCTGCCGCTTTGGTGGTAGTTTGGCTATAACCTTACGCACATCGTGTATAAAGCCCATATCAAGCATGCGATCGGCCTCGTCGAGGACAAATATGCCCAAATCGCGGAGGGAGATAAAACCCTGAGACATGAGATCGAGCAGGCGGCCGGGTGTAGCAATGAGGATATCTACGCCTTTCTTCAACGCATCGACCTGAGCGGCCTGCGATACACCACCAAAAATGACGGTGTGGCGCAGACGCAGGTTGCGGCCATAGGCACTGAAGCTATCGCCTATCTGTATAGCCAACTCGCGGGTGGGGGTGAGGATGAGGACTTTTATTTTGTGGTGTACGCGTTCGGCATGGTCGGCATGGAGCAATTGCAGAATGGGGATGGCAAAAGCGGCGGTTTTGCCGGTACCCGTTTGGGCGCAACCCAGGATATCGCTACGCTGTAGGACGATGGGTATGGCTTGTTGCTGAATGGGGGTTGGATTCTGGTAGCCCTCGGCTTCCAGTGCTTTGAGAATGGGCTCTATAAGGCCCAGATCGTTGAATGTCATTTTACTATTTGTTGTAACTGTGGTACCCCATAGTGTATTGTATGAAACCTGCATGGTGGTACTCAAAACGGCGGCAACCACAGGGGGAAGCCGACACTACAAAGGCTGAATTGAACATATTATTCTGTGCAAAGATAAGTAAAAAACACAGACGGGATGCATTGACTAAGGGTTAACAGAATGTATATGCAATGGCCCTAAAAAAAGAACTGTGTCTGATGTGGGAAATACCCACGACAGACACAGTTCTGTGACTTTGCCAATAAGAGCCTGTTTAAGCAAGAATAGATTAGCCAGCGTTGTATATGGCTGCAAACTCCTGTGCAAACTGAGAAAACTTAGTAGCACTGAGTTGTGGTTTGTTCGCCAGATAGTCGGCAGCCATTTGGCCACTGGCCATAGCACTACCCATTTCGGCGTAGTTTGAGGCTACCTCGTGTGAGAGGCCGGCGGCTACCATACCGCCTATGGTATCGGCATCGGTAAAGTTGACCCATGGCAATTCCGGGCGACCAATAGCAGCACCCAGTATGCGGGCAATGTCTTGTGTAGCTACCTCGTCGCTGGCAATGTAGCGTACCGACTTGCCTGTGAATGTTGGATTGCTCATTTCTTCAGCAGCTGCGGCAGCAATATCGTTGGTGTGTGCCATAACCAGTGTGGCATTTTCGCCATAGTTGCCACCGATGATGCCCATATTCTTTATCATACCAATGTTGGCCAACATGTTGTAGTAAAAGAAGCCGGGGCGCAGGTGCTTTACATCTACACCAGCCAGTGCGTTCAGCTCTGATTCTACCCAATACAGGCCGCTAACCGGGCCGCAACCTTCGGGCATGTGGGCACCAATACTGCTGAGGTTGACTACTTTCTTTACGCCTGCGGCGGTAATGGCCTGTGCAAAATTGCGACCAATGTTGTGGATGTATTGTTTCCAGTTGGTAGCAGTCCATGTTGGTGGCTCCATGGTATAGACAACATCTGCACCAGTAAAGGTGGCGGTAAGGAATGCTACATCTTCTACCGAACCAATAGCAGCCGTGGCCCCGAGTGCGGTGATTTGTGCTGCACGATCGGCATTGCTGCTGACGATGGTAACCTGATGACCGTTCTGTAATAATGTTTGTGCCAGTGGGCGGCTGATGTGGCCCAAAGAGCCGGTGATTACGTACTTCATAATTTGTTCTTGTTTTTTGATAGGGCAAAGGTATCTTTGTACTTACTTTTCTACAAGTACTAACCAAAATGTATGTACCATGTATGCTATAAAAGAAAGTTCGACACATGAAGAAAACCGGCAAACGGCTATGAATAAATGCCCCGTGTCTTATACGCTGGAGCGTATAGGTGGAAGATGGAAGGCACAGATATTGTTTCACCTATCGCAAAGGGCTATGCGGTATGCCGAGCTAAGGCGGGCAGTGGGCAGTGTGACAGAAAAAATGCTGATACAGCAACTGAAAGAGCTGGAAAACGACAAGCTGGTGATACGAGACGTGAAACCTGCAGTGCCACCTCATGTAACCTACAGCCTTACGCAGGCGGGCAAAGAATTGGCCCCGGTGATGAATGCCATGGCCCAATGGGGATTGAAATACCGGGAGGATAAGGAGTATAATGCCGGGTGCTGAAATTCCCAATCCCAAATTCCTTTGCCGTCCTGAAAAAAGTTGACATTTTTTTTCAAGACGACATATGTCGTAGACTCGCTACTGTATAACCAGCTTATGGATCCTTCTGTAATTTGAGTAATTTATAGATACAAAATGCAACCCTGATGCACCGGTAAGATCTATTGTAACGGGCTGTCGATCACTGACAGAAATCGTCTTCACCTGTTTACCAATTACATTTGTAACAATGATAGAAAAGGGCTCGTTGCCGGAATGAAAGATGGTAAAAACACCACTGGTTGGGTTAGGATAAACTACGGGTGCATCTATGGGGTCGACACTGTTTGTAACCGACGAAGGAATACAAGCTGACACCGGAACAACAGTGACTAAAACAGTAGAAAAACACCCTGTACCCAAGGTATAGGTAATTTTGGCTGTACCTGCCGAAATACCCTTTATAAAATGAGATGGTGTACCCATGTTGGCAACAGCTGCATTACTTGTACTCCATGTTCCGCCAGTGGGAATTACTGTCATCTCGATTGAATCGCCTACACAAATGCTTGTTGTAGTTGCGGTAACCATAGGTGCAGGATTTACAGTTACAACAGCCGTTGAGGTGCAACCGCCCATGGAGTAGGTGATATTGGTTGTTCCAGGACTGAAACCAAGCATACTACCGGTAGTGTAATTGAGATGCACAATAGCCGGAAGCGAATAATCACTGGTCCACCTGCCCCCTGCCACACTGTTAGACATTGGTGTTGTTTCGTACTGGCAAATGATGGCTGTGCCGGTAATAGGCGGCAAAGATGGAATGATAGATATTGTAGTGGTAACTGGTGCACAACTTCCCGGGAGACTGTATGAAATAACGGTTGTACCCGCCGATACACCAGTTACAATACCAGAGGTAACAGTAGCAATGCCCGGGCTTGCACTGACCCATGCCCCGCCAGGTGTAGAGGTGAACAATGTTGTATGATAGCCCACACAAGCAGTGGCAAGTCCTCCTAAGGCTGCGGGCGAAGTAACTACGTTGATTAAAGTTGCCATTGTACAGCCACCTGTAGTATAGCTGATAGTTGTGCTGCCGGAAGACAATCCCGTAACTACCCCATCGACGATACCAACCGTGGCAACAGATGGATTGCTACTACTCCAAGTACCTCCTGAAATGCCGCTTGAAAGTGTAGTTGTGCCACCAACACAAACAAATGTAGCACCTGAGATAGCCATGTTTGTACTGACGAAAACATTGGGCATACCCATTCTGATCCAGTTTGGACCAAGATCTACCACACCGCTTACAAATCCGCAAGCAGTGCCAGACAGATTAGGGCTGGAAATGCAATCTACTTTATTTACGTACGGCGAAATGGTCAAACTGGGCACATAAATTTTGTTGTCAGGAGCTATTTTTATTTGTCGGTATCCCGCTGTGCCAGATGCCGGTATAGAGACAACAGTTTTCGAAGCCTTGATGGCAGCAAGCGTAGGAAGAGAAATGTCAAACTGATATATATACCCCGACGCATAAGTCAAATAAAGTTTTGAATTATCTGCGGAAAATTCGACACCATAGGTAAAATTTGAATCCAGCACCCTACAATTCGAAACTACCCCTGTAGAGGGATTAAAATCATAAAACTGAGCACCAATCGGGCTGGTTGTAACAATTTTTGTTCCATCGTGTGCAATTTTCATACATCCCATAGTAATTGAGTCACTCAAACTACCCACAACAGATACTGTTGGGGCACTTATACCAGTTGGCGTAATACGGTACGCAAAAAACTTTGGATTGGGTGTATATTTACTGTGTGTCAGTAACCAAATGTTGCAGGCATTACCGCTTACAGTGGCCATTCTTTCCGATAAGCCGCTATCAAATATGATGCCCTTTTCGGCAGGAACCAAATCTCCCAAACCGCCATTCAAAGTCATATCAACCACTGTATATGCAATTCTGCCCTTGCTCCCCGGACTCTCCTGCTCCTCGATAGAAAATAGATAGTATCGGTTCGTATTAGTAAGTACTGGCACAATTACCGCCCCTTGTGTGGTACTGGTAGTTGCAAAACCAACTGCCGGACTACCGGGCATCCGTTCATGTAACCTGTTGTATACCGAGTGACCATCTGAATAAAATAATAAATTGCCTGAATTGTCGCTAACAGACGCACCAGCTTCTGTGCTGCTTATCTGCGATGTAAACGGGATAGGGCTTCCTGAATTGAAATCAAGACCAGAACTATATCCAAACGTCCAATTTTTATTTGCATTCGTATGATACTGCGCCGAAACCGCAAAACACATGATTAAAATAACCAAAGTCAAAAAGGATATTCTTTTCATAGGGTATCATTTTGAGTTATTTATAAGGTTAACAGAATGAAAATTACACAAAAAAACATTGCAAATAAAAAAACAATTGTGTCAAGTCTGGCTTTTCAGGCATAATATCTATTCCTCTCTGCCAGAGTAATGTACACTGACACAAGCGTTAAAGTAGAATACTCATGCCACAAGTAAAAGTGTCGATTAGTAGCAGGTAACAATATAATACACTTGTGCCCCCCCAGACTTGCGCCAGTGGATACTCTGGTTTCACAAGTGTAAGGCTTGCACCAGTTGCCGCCAATTTGAAGACAGGCCGCTGCTTTGATGTAGTGTCACCACGCCAAACCGGAGGTAATGCTGCAATTGGTTATTGTGCCATTTCTTATGTTATGTGCCCGAATGTTCTTCCTCTTCTTGTCATGAGCGAAAAGAATGGTAATAAAAGATTGCACCGAGCATGATCCAAATGCACCGTTGGGCCATGGAATAGCTATATGCTGGTTTGTTGTGCTTGTAAGGCAACAATGAGCGGCATGCTGCTGGCTTTTGCCAGTGTGGTATTATGGTTGGGCTTGGGGCTTTTTTGCGGCTTGCCTACTCTATATACGGCAAAATAAGACACCATTATGCCATGAGCGGGGAAAAGGGCTATGGGGCTTCAAAGTTCAAAATGCAAAAACAAGTAACAGACGTTTTGATTCAGAGAGCTCTTTGCCTGCATTGTGAGGTGTCTATGACTTGACGGTGAGGATATTGCGTGATAATGTGGCGGTGTATTTGGTGAGGGCCTTGGGTGGTGGTACGGATAATAATAACGCCATTCACTATACGGGAGCCGCCTACGATATTAAGTGCGGCATTGTCGGTAGCGGTGAGATCGAGTGTAAAATCGACATTGGTGGGGCCAGAATTGCTTTACTTGCTGCAGCTCTGTGCCAATACAGTGGGGATAAAACCAAGGCCAGCCAATGCAGCGACTGTTTGATGAAATCTTTACGCTCCATAAGTCGGCCTGTCTTCTGTTATTGCCAATAATAGCGTGTGAAAGTTACGGCATATTGCCGATAGCCGAACGTTAATAAAAGAATAAACAAGGAGCTGATAATCTACAAGACTACACATGTATACTCCTGCCCTATCTGGCCCGACTGCGTACTGCTATGCACGAGTGCCATAACGTTTTTGCGCGCAGGGGGCGATGAGCGGGCGCATTTATGCCATAAGCAACCAGCAAAAAGCTCGTTTCCTGCGGTTTACAGATGAGAAGTTTTGCTTTTGTGATAGGGGTATATAGAGCATTTACCATAAGCAGACAAAAGGTTGTTGGTAACCCCATAATTTTGCGGCCATGACACAGACTACGAACCACAGACTGCATGCGCTACAGAATGCTATAGCCCCCCTGAGAGAGGAACTGATACACCACCCTGTGTACCAACAGGTGAACAGCATAGATAAGTTGCGGCTGTTTATGGAGCATCATGTGTATGCGGTGTGGGACTTTATGTCGCTGTTGAAAAGCCTGCAACGCCACCTGACGTGTACTGATGTACCATGGGTGCCACGTGGCCATGCGGCTACACGCTACCTGATAAACGAGATAGTGACGGGCGAAGAGAGCGATGTGGATATGGACGGTGTACGCGTGAGCCACTTTGAGCTGTACCTGAATGCGATGAAGCAGGCTGGAGCCCACACTGCCACCATAGAAAAAATGGTGGCCGACATAATAGCCGGGCATACAGTGCCGGATGCACTGAAAGCAGCCGGCGTAAACGAGGCCGTGCAGCAGTTTGTAGGCAATACTTTTGAAACAATAGGTACGGGTGCGCCCCATCTGATGGCGGCAGTGTTCACCTTTGGTAGGGAAGATTTGATACCGGGCATATTCATCTCTTTTGTGAAAGAGTTGAATGCGCAAAAGCAGGTAGATGTATCGGTGTTTCAGTATTATCTGGAACGGCACATAGAGGTGGACGGCGACCACCACTCGCATTTGGCTTACGAGATGACGGAACAACTGTGTGGAGATGATGAGACAAAGTGGGCTGAGGCTACTACGTATGTGCAAGCGGCACTAAGGGCGCGGATAACGTTGTGGAATGGCATTGCAAGCCAGTTGTAGTGGTTAGTTAATTGTTTGAAACAGGATTGTGCCGTAGTGAAAGAGGAGGGCAATTTTGCGTCATTGTCGCGTACTCTGTTTACTGTGCCTACTCTTGTGTTATGTGCCCAGTGGCTACGCTGGGCTAAGGGATGGCCACACGCTGGTTTGTTGTGTGTAAGAAGGCGATACTGAGCGGCATAGTGCTGGCTTTGTGAGGTAGTGCCATTGGGAGCCTGGCAGTAAGGTGTGACTTGGTACTATTTTGAAGCGACATTGCTTTGATGGACGGAAAAATGGCACCATAAGGCCATGATTGGGGAAATATTTTGGGGGCTGGGTTGACGCACTGCACATATTTACCCACCCGTGTACTTCGCATGACAGACTCAGGCAACTTAGGAAGAATGCAAAAATAAAGTACACCATTCTGCTTTGGGGAGCATGAATCTGATGAGCTATTTGGTGACAAGTGCGTTCAATCTTAAGGCTTTTCGCTGCTATGATTTGGTACGAACACCGAGCCAAGCAGCGATACTACAGAAAAACACCCGATCGCCACATGAAATTGGATTCAATGGCTACCATAGCGTACATTCATATTTCTGGAATATTGTATTTTGTAATGGCGGCACCGTACGACGGACGAAACCAGCAATTGCGTTGTTGATGTATTGGCTACCACTTGCCACATGCAGGCTTCATGTATATACGCCAACTAACAGGTTTCGTAGAACAGGAGCTGTAATACGTGGTTGCCAACGCGTGCGGAAAAATGCATAAACACCAGATAATGTTGATAAGAGTAAATACCAATTCGACTTCAAAATATGGCATAAAAAAGTTTCTTTACCACAAGGACACAAAGATGTAATACGAAGAAAAACAAAGACTTATAGCCGACATTTAGGCCACAAAGGCTCATGTATTGCTTCACAAAAATCGCTTCTCAACGGCATAAAAAATTGTGTAGGGGTATTGAAAAAAGTAACGAATGACAAACAAAAATTGAAAGTAAGGATGAATAAGAATGGTAAAATCGCGACAGTACTTATTCATATAATTTTTTGGTGTATTTTCTTGTCAATTCCTACCGTGTTCAATCCACGACGATTTGGGCAGGGTGCACACAAGTACATATACGACATTCTGGAGTTGCCGCGTATGGCCAATGCTATTTTATTGATAGCCTTGTTCTATTTCAATACAAGTGTAGCGATACCGCGCTTTTACTTCAAACATAGGCATATATACTTGGGTACATCTATTGTCTTGTCTGTTGGCATATTCTATTTCGTGAACTATTTTACCGCACCACCAGAAGTACGCCACTTACCCACATATACCCCCATTGGCAATAGCTTTAATCTATTCATGTTCCTAATAGTGTATGCTGTTTCCTTTACCCAATGCCTCTACCAACAGTATCATAGAATAAAGGAAGACAGATTAAACACGAGGATATCATTTTTAACGGCACAGATTAATCCTCATTTTCTATTTAATACCCTCAACAGCATTCACTCTCTTTCTCTTGTAAAATCAGAACTGGTATCCGATTCCATCATCAGGCTTTCGGGCATCATGCGCTATTCCATTGGCGAAGGTGGCAGAAGTAAGGTAGAAGTGGGTAAGGAAATAGGCTATATAAAGGATTACATGGAACTGCAAAAGCTGCGGCTAACGGAAGAGGTGGCAGTATCGCTTATAGTAGAAGACCAGTTTCCCCATCTTGAGATAGCTCCATTTCTATTGATTCCTTTTGTGGAAAACGCATTTAAACATGGCGTAAATGGGGAAGACGATTCCGAAATATTGATATACATACAGACCAACCAGCAATCGGTAGATCTGCTTGTTCAAAATACGATTGTACCTACCCGTAGCAGGCCGCACGGTATGGGACTGGGCATAGAGACTACCAAACAAAGACTGATGCTATTGTACCCACAGCGACACAAGCTTACAGTTGGGCAATCGGATAATAAATTTACTGTTAAACTACTCTTGGACCTGGAATGATAACTGCCATTGCAATTGATGACGAGCCCCTTGCCATTCAGGCAATAAAAGAATATTGCAGTAAGATAGACGCTGTAGACCTGAAAGGGACTTTTACAAGAGCCGGGAAAGCACTTGAGTACATTGGCGAGAACAATGTGGATCTGCTGTTTCTGGATATTGAAATGCCATTGATTTCTGGTATCGATTTCTACAAAAAAGTTCCTGATGTGACAGCGGTTATTTTTACAACTGCCTATCCACAATACGCTGTAGACAGCTATAACCTGAATGCAATTGACTATCTGCTGAAGCCTTTTGATTTTGCCAGATTTGCAAGGGCTATTGACAAGGCAAAGGATCATTTTCAGCTCCGCAATTTCAAGAAGGATGTAGAAATAGATTATCTGTCTATTAAAGTAGACTATGGCGTAAAGAAGATAACCCTTACCGACATCAGGTATGTGGAAGCACAAGACAATTACCTGAAAATATTTCTGGACAATGGTAAGTATTACATGATAAGAATGGCATTGAAAACACTTATCAAGCAGTTGCCCGAAAGCCAGTTCATCAGGGTACATAAATCGTACATTGTTTCGAAGCAAAAGGTGACGGCATACAAAAACAGGGTTATTTTTCTGAACGATAGGGAGGTGCCAACGAGTGGACTATATCTGGATGATGTAAACAAGATATTTACGACTGAAGGATGAACCCGGCACGCGGTTACAAATGCCTACAAAATTTTATAGGGTTGCCCCATTTTTTTGCCAACGGCTGCTATTCATGTTAATTTCATGACGATAGATAATGAATACAAAATCAACCATTAGCAATCATAATTGTGCCACCGAACAATACATACAATTCTCGATTCTACAGAGCAGACATGCGCGAAGAAGTACTCTGCGCCACTGGTAAGCGTTTTAGAAGCAGCCATCTTGAAACGGTAGTGGTAGAGGATATATTTATTTCGCCATCAGAGCAGTTGTCTATAGTACTGGCAGGAGACCATCTTCACATATTATTTCCTATTGTGGGCAAATTGGTTCTTGCTGATTCTGCAAGAGAAATTTCTCCGGAAGAATTGCTCTGCTACTGTGGCAGTGTGGCGAAGGAGGTGACTGTAAGCAATCCTTTTCCTGATGATAAAGTCAACTTTCTGCACATCGGCATAAAAAAGACAGCCTGTACCCAACAGTCAGCCGAACTGTGTTTCTGTACGTTGAACATAGACCGTAAAAATGGTCTCATACAGCCAAATGGCTTGGCAGATAGCCTAAAGGTTGGTGTATATGATAGCAGAGTAAAGGACAAGATGAGCCTCACCGATACATGCAACGGGCTGTTTACATGTATCCTAAACGGTTCGTTTGATTTCGAAGAACGATTGATGGAATACCGCGACAGCCTGATGCTATGGGACATTGAAGAGGTAACATTTGAAGCACTGTCGGAAAATGCAATTATACTATTTGTTGAATGTTCACTTTTAAAATAATCATGTATGCAAAGAGCAGACTTTTTGAAGAAAGGACTTGGGTTCTTGGGAATGGCCGTTATTGCGCCCTCTATATTGGGTGCCAACAAAGCGGCGGCGGCATGTACTGTGGCAAATACCGAAACTGCAGGCCCCTTCCCTACATTGACACCCGCATCGTTGGTAAGAAGTAACATAATTGGCACGCGGACCGGAGTACCATTTACAGTAAACATTACTGTAAAGAATGTCAACAATTCCTGCAATCCGCTTGCGGGTGTGTTGGTGGACATTTGGCACTGCGATAAGGATGGCAACTACTCGCAGTACGGAGGTACTACTATGCAGCCAACAGATTATACAGCACAAGACTTTCTGAGGGGCAGGCAAGTTACAGACAGTGCAGGGCTGGTATCGTTTACGTCAATATTTCCGGGATGGTATACCAGCCGAGCCACCCACATACACGTGCATATTTACACCACAACCGGCACTACTCTTTTGATCTCGCAAATAGCATTCCCCGAAGGGGCCGGCAGTGCGGTAGAAACAGTGAACGCTGCGAGTAGCCTTGGTTATACAAAGGGCATGAGCGGATATACGTACAATGCTACAGACAATGTCTTCAGTGATGGCACAGCAACCGAAATGGGTACTATAACCGGTAGTATTGCTTCGGGTTTTGTTTTGTCTTGGGATGCCTTTGTGAATGGCCCTGCGGGTGCCAGTGGCATAGATGACGTAGCAACAGAGGGGCAATTGCAGATAAGGCAGAATTTCCCTAATCCATGCGCAGACTACACCAAAATACCCATTGTTCTGCGGACACCTTCGGATGTGCGCGTAAGTATCATGACGGTTGATGGGCGGGAAATAAATAAGCAAATTTCGGGTAGCTTATCATCGGGCGAACATACTATTGATTTAGATGTATCCAACTTGCCGGCAGGAAAGTATATATATACGGTAAAAATCACGAATTTATCAGGCACCTATCGGCAATCAAGATTGTTTGAGAAGCTGTAAGCGAAAACAAGTACAGCGCGTATTCTGCCCAGATATGTAGCATTTCGGGAGTGTAGTGATACACTGTTTTGTTATAGTTTGTTGGGCTGGATGGTGTTTTGCTACATTGCACATTATAGGGCGACATCGAGGGTCGCCCTTACGTTTTAAACACATGTGATCTTACAGGACAAGGAAGTAGCAACAGCCGAAGAGTAGGATTGGTGGTGTTATGCTTTCCAAAATTCATCGGTGTAGCAAGCAGATGTGTTGCCTGCATGACTTTGGCGTAGTTTTTCGCCGATGAGGGCCAACGTATGTGTGGGAATGAGTTTCTCTAATTCGGGGAAGAGTTGGCGTTCCTCGAGACGGATATGCTGATCGATAAGATTGGCAAGTGCGCCTGTATTTTCGGGATTTTGTGGCAATGTTTCTATGAGGGTGCGTATTTGCGTATGCTGCTGTACTGCAGTATTGCAAAGAGGGTGCCCCGGCACGAACAACCAATTTTCTTCCTCGGCGAAATGTGCTACCAAGTGCTCTTGCCAAAACCACAGGCAGTAGGTAATGATACGGCTGGTGTCTATGCCTCGCTTCAACCCTTGCCGTACATTCCAACAGAATACGAGACCATCGTGATGGTCGTGCGAGAGGGGGACGAGGCTTTCATGGCGTTTCATGGCTGAAAATTACGAATAAACTGTTCTGGTGAGCCATGGCACCATTTAGCACAGAAATAGTAGTGGTGTATAAAAAATAACATTTTCTTGAGCGACTACTAAGCGACTACCAATCAACCATTTAGCCAGCGAATACCGCAGTGTGTGGCTGGGCCCAGATGCAGGTTAAGGAAAACTACAGGAAGAAAACAGTATATTGACTACACCACCTACACAAAAACTGCACCCATTTACGGGCAAGGCAACACACATATTTCTTTCACACTAAAAAAACTGTAAACTAATGAGAGCAGGACTAATGGGCTTTGGGAAAGCCGGGAAAGCTGTAGCCAGCGTATTGATGCAACACCCCGACTTTAGTTTGAAATGGGTATTGAGACGGTCGGAAGTACTGGAGCACAGGCATGTGGGTGAGTTTTTGGGGATAGCCACCGAAGACGAAGCTTTTATACGTTCGGTAGGACATGTGGATATAGAGACGTTTTTGGATGAACATCCGGTAGATTGTATCATTGATTTTTCGCCGGCTGAAAGCATACATATGTATGGTGCGGCTGCGGCCAAAAGGGGGATCACTATTATATCGGCCATATCGCACTATGGCGATGCAGAAAAAGAATTGCTGCACACGCTGGCGAAGGACACGGTGGTGTTTTGGTCGCCCAATATAACGCTGGGGGTAAACTACCTGATGTTTGCGGGGAAATTTTTGAAAAAGATAGCCCCATGGGCCGATATACAATTGGTGGAAGAACATTTCAAAACCAAGCAGGGTATATCGGGCACAGCCATAAAAATAGCGGAGTCGCTGGATTTGGAATCGACCGAAATCAATTCGGTACGTGCAGGGGGCATTGTGGGCAAACACGAGCTGATATTTGGGTTTCCGTACCAGACGGTGCGACTGGTGCATGAGTCGATATCGAGAGAGGCATTTGGCAATGGGGTGATATTTGCGGCGCAAAACCTTACGGGAATGGGGCCGGGCTTATACAATTTCGAAGATATTTTGTTGCCCTACTTCACCCCTAACCCTAATTAGGAAAGTTTCAAATTGCAAATAGGTAATTAGTGATTTGATGGGTGTGTAGGTGTTTTTGTATGAATTGGGGGAATGTTTTTTTGTGGCGAATGGAGGGATACAATAGGGTATGCCGGGGGAAAATGATATAGCAGGACCGCACAAACCTTTTATGGTGTGCGGTCTTTTTGTTTTACGCAGATGTTGTGATGCTGGTTTCGTTTATTAACCTAAGTCAACGAATAGGGGAAATGGCTGAGATAGCTTTGCCCCATGAAGACAGAAAAACAGATGAAGGCTATTGTGTGCCCCGCTTATGGAGGGCCAGAGGTGCTGCAACTGACCCAACTACCTATACCTCAACCAGCCCCCAATGAGGTACTGGTACAAATAAAAGCAACAGCAGTTACCGCAGCCGATTGGCGGTTGCGGGCGGGACAGCCAGCTGCAGCAAGGCTTTTCTTTGGCCTTACCAAACCGAAGTATAGGATACCGGGTGGTATTTTTGCCGGTACAGTTGTAGCAGCCGGTGCCAGCGTTGCCCGCTACAAAACAGGCGACAATGTATATGGCAGTTGCGCATTGCAATATGGCTTTGGGGCATATGCCGAATATAAGACCCTGCCGGAAGACGGGGTATTTTGCCCCATGCCCAAAGACATGAGCTTTACCGATGCTGCTACCCTACCCTTTGGAGGTATGACGGCACTGCACTTTGTACAGGCTGCACAACTAAAGGCCGGCGAACGGGTTCTGATCTCGGGCGCATCGGGGGCGGTGGGCAATATGATACTACAACTGGCCAAGTACCATGGGGCGCATATAACAGCAACGGCCAATACGCATAACCTGTTGCTATTGCAACAATTGGGTGCCGACAAGGTGATGTCGTACACGGGAAATGAGCTGGCAACATGCAACGACCAATATGATGTAATATTTGACACCGCAGGAAAAACGCCTGTGAGCCTGTACAAAAAGAAGCTGAAGCCGGGTGGCAGACTGGTGCTGGTGGCGGCAGATATAGGCCAGATGATGGGAGGTATGTTACTGGCGATGAGAGGCAAGCTAAAACTGTCGGCGGGAATGGCAAGGGAAACATATGACCATATGCGGGAACTGACAAGACTAGCCAATGAGGGCTATGTGCGGGCAGTTGTAGACCAGATAATGCCGTTGGAAGCTATAGCTGAAGCGCACCGACTGACGCAGAGCGGACAGAAAACAGGCACGATTGCTATAAGCTTTACTTAGCAGCGGCATTGCCGGATGCCAAACGGCGGCGAATGCGGCTGAGCGACTCGGGCCGGACACCGATGTAGCTGGCTATTTGGTATTGTGGTACCATTTGCAGTAAATCGGGGTTTTGGCTGACCAACTTCTGGTAGCGTTGGGCGGGGGTATCGGCCATGTAGCTGGTGAGCTGGTCTTGATTTTGGGCGAAAATGCGCTCCATAATGATGCGGGAGATGGTCTCGAACTTTGGATTGGCCTGATAGAGAGCTTCTTCTTTGCCCCGATTGCCTACAACGAGTGTAGCATCGGTGCTACAGGCCATGAAATGGCGGGATGGAGTACGGTCGCGGAAGCTTTGTACCGATGTAACCCAATGGCCGGGCAGGTAAAATTGGGTGGTGCGCTCTTCGCCATCTACCAGTACATACTGGCGTACACAGCCCTCCAGTACAAACCATGCCTCGTAGGACACCTGCCCCTCGCGCAGCAATATATGCCCCCGTGGATATTGCTGCTCCAGTATAGTTGCGGCAATGTCATCGGCCTCTTGAGGTGTGAGGGGCATGATGTTGTTGAAGTATTGCAATAACAGGTGGTGCATGTGGCATGGTGATTTGTAAAACAAAAATACCCTGAAAATGAGTGCAACAGAAGGGCTGCAGGCTGTTACAAGTACTTCAACCGTTCTTCTTCCAGGTCCAGCCGGTAGAGGTGCATGCGCACATGTTCTTCTTCTACATCATGCCCTTTATTCCAGTTCAGCAGCCAAAGCCGTTGTTTGTCTATAAGTGCCAGCAATACAGCCCTGCATTGGTCGTTGAGCTGTACACCGGCCTCAGACTCTGTAGCACTGCCCAATTTGCTGACTGCATGGGCCAGCGCAGGGTTGCCGGCTATGACGGGGGCATGCTGGTCATTTACCCACCTGAAGCTCTCGGCACGCAGGCGATGGTGCAAATGGTAGTAATGCTGCTCGCCGGGCAACTCCTCGCCAGCGCGCAGCAGACTCATTTTTTTGATGATCCACGGCAGTGTAAGCCCTTGCAACACCAATGTAAGCAGGATGACAACAAAAGTGATGAACAAAATAAGATTGCGCTGTGGGAAATGTGCGCCTGACGGCAGATGAACGGGTACCGATAACGCTGCCGCCAACGACACCACACCACGCATACCCGACCACCCCAACACCAAAGGCGCACGCCAACCGGGATTGGGGTCGGCCACACGAATGAAGTTGCGGGCAATAAGGGTAACGATTACTGCACTGTAAGCCGCTATAAGACGACTAATGACCAGTACGGCTGTAATAAGCACGCCGTAACCAATGGCGCGTGTTAGCTGTGCCCCATGCAGGCCGGCGGTTATCTGCGGCAGATCGAGCCCGATGAGGATAAATACCAGCCCATTGAGAATGAAACAAAAACTTCCCCAAACAGATGCCCCTTTGATACGGCTATCGGCCGTGAGGAACCGATGCCGGTTGTAGGCCAGCAATAAGCCCCCACAAACTACGGCAAGCACACCCGATGCATGCACGGCCTCTGCTGCTATGTACATTGCGTAGGGGGTAACCAAGCTGAAGACAATATCCATCTCGGCATTGGTGGGTAAGAGCCGGTGCATTTTATATACCAAATACCCCACAACAAGCCCTATTGCTACCCCACCGGCCACCATCCATACAAAGCTGGTGGCAGCCTGCTGCCATACAAAACTGCCCGTGGTTACTGCCAGCAACGCAAAGCGGAAGATGATGAGGGAAGACGCATCATTGAACAGGCTTTCGCCCTCTATGACAGACTGGAAGCGAGGGGGTACGCGTACGAACTTCATGATGGCCCCCGCGCTCACAGCATCGGGCGGAGACACAATGCCCCCGAGAAGGAAACCCAATGCCAGCGTAAAACCGGGAATGAACCGATTGGCCACCAACGCTACTGCAATAGCTGTAAGAAATACCACCACAAAGGCAAAGCTGGACACAATGCGCCTGAATTTCCAGAGGTCTTTCCACGAAATGGCCCAAGCAGCCTCGTAGAGCAGAGGGGGCATAAAAATGAGAAAGATAAGTTCGGGATTTACCCTGACGTGTGGGATGCCGGGTACCAGACTGACCGCCAGCCCGCCCAACACCAATAGTACCGGATAGGCCACCTTCAGTCTGTTGGCCAGAAGTATAAGCAGAACAATAAGAACGATGATGCCCAGGTAGAACGGAAAGAGATGCAACATACTGCACTAAAAGTAATATACAATTGGTACAGACGTACCCGCACCTCTGCAAAAAAATGTGCATGGAGTGCTGCATGGGCGGGCGATATGGGGATACCCACCAGCATTGCAACATCCACGCACAGTTTGCGAAAAAGATTTTTTATCAGGCCAGCTCGGTAATGAAGTGGCTTGCCGGGCGGCGTACCTTCTTCATATTCACCAACCAGTCGCCTTCGGCAGCGCGGTAGCCCAGTGGCAGTATCACCACGCTGTGTAAGCCAAGCTCGCGCAGTCCCAGAATTTCGTCCAGTTTGGCCGGATCGAAACCTTCCATGGGGGTTGCGTCTACTTTTTGCTCGGCGGCGGCAGCAATAGCCATACCAAATGATATGTATGCCTGACGAGCCGCATGATTTTTGTGCCACTCGGTGCCACGGGGTTCATAGTTGCCCCATAGCATGCTCTTATAATCGTCCATAGCATTGGCGGGCAGGCCACGTTCTTCGGTGATGAGGGCAAAGGTGTCTGAAATTTTTTGAGGAGTATAGCCATCCCATGCTGCCCAAACCAACAGGTGCGAGCCATCGGTTATCTGGCTTTGGTTGAATGCAACCTCCTTTATTTTCTCTAGCAGGGTGGGATTGGTGATTACGAATATCTGGTAAGGTTGCAAGCCAGACGAAGATGGGGCCAGCCTTGCGGCCTCCAGAATGTAGTCTACCTTTTCTTGCGGAACCTTTTGTCCGTTCATCTTTTTGGTGGCATAGCGCCATTTCAAATCATCGATTAGTGCCATTATTATATCTATTTTTGATTCTTTGACACAAAGCTACAGCGAGTTTGTATACTTTTGTCACCAACTAACGAATTGTAACAGTATCACAGAGGAAACCATGTTACCATGAATGACCGCCAATGCGACAGCACCGAGTGTGCAGAGAAGATAAGAGCAGTACACGATGCTATGGATGTACTGAACGGAAAATGGACAATATCTATAGTGGCAACGCTATGCTATAGCCCCAAGCGGTATTCGGACATATTGTATGGGGTAAAGGGGATTTCGGGCAAGATGCTGAGCCGGGAGCTGAAAGACCTTGAGGCAAACCGGCTGGTGAAACGTACCGTACTGGACACACAACCGGTAACGGTGCAGTATGCACTGACCGACTATGGCATGAAACTGAAGGAGGTGATAGAACACCTGGCTGCATGGGGTCTGGAGCATAGAAAGGAGATAATGCGGCCTGAGATGGTGGCGGCTGAATAGCGTGCTTGATCTGTATGATTCTTTCACCACAAAGGGCTCAAAGGTGGCACTACGGGCACAAAAAACTATGGTATTGCATAGGGCACAAGGGTGCGAGAGAGTGGCAGCGGCTTGCTTACCGCCCCATGACCATGCGGCGGTGGATGCGGCCCCAGGCACGCATTTCGTTGATGATGCCCTGTAAGGTATGCCCATGTGGGGTGAGCTCGTAGCGGACGGTAACGGGCCTGGTATCCATAACGGTGCGACTAATGAGGAGGTTGGCCTCGAGGTCGTGCAGCTCGCGGGCCAGCATTTTGGGGCCTATGCCGGGTATGAGCCGTTGAATTTCCATAAACTGCAAGGCCCCGCCACAATGCAGGGTGGTAATGAGCTGCAACTTCCACTTGCCACTGAGTATGTCTATGGTATCGCGGGCGGCTATGTGCTCGTCTTCGCGCAGGCAGGCGGTATCTAATACAATGGGTTCTTTTCTTTTCATGGCCATGCCAATGCTGTTGCAATTTAGGGAATGTGCTGTAGGTTAATCAGTTTCATAGAGGGAAGTAGTTTCTTGCGGGGAAGGTGTGATGTGCGGCCTTGCCTGTGATGGTAGTTTTGCCGGTACAAAACATTGTAACTATGACACATGTACTGACTGATGGCAACTTTGCCGATATAGCCCTGCAAACCGACAAGGTAGTGATGATAGACTTTTGGGCTACGTGGTGCCCGCCCTGCATAGCACTGGGCCCTACCATAGATGCACTGGGCCGAGACTATGCCGATACGGTAGTGACCTGCAAACTGAATGCGGATGAAAACGCAGAAACATCGGTACGGTATGGGGTGATGAACCTGCCGTGTGTGCTGTTTCTGCAAGGGGGTAAGGTGGTAGATAAGGTGGTGGGCGCAGCACCAAGGGCTATGTACGAGAAAAAGCTACAGAAGCTGTTGGGTGTGTAACACCTGCAATACGCCAGCGGGACGCAGGCCGTAATGAGTGACCAGGCGGGATGCCTGGACCAGTATGGGGCATCTTACCTTTTTCGTCTCAGCCAGCGAAATGGCCAAAACTTTTTGAGAGCGTGGGTTCTTTTGATGTATAATACTTCTCCCATCAAATTCCCTTCTCTCGGGTTCATAGTAATTGATGGATAAGAACGCTGTGTTGCATCTACTGAAATGTATTGCTCTTGTGCATTATACCCTCCATACATCGTTTTTAACAAATAGCTCCCTGCTTCCACGTTCCCAATGGCAAAAGTGCCATCAAAATCACTGGTACTTCCTGCCACCAAAACCGTATCCCTGTATAGCAAAACGATTGCCCCAATTATTGGTTGCTTTTTTTCATCGAGTATGGTTCCAATGATTTTTATTTTCGGGATAGTGTCTGCGGGCTTGGGTTGTTTGGTTTGTTCGCTAACAATATATTGTTCCACGTTGTCGGGCGGTGCCTGTGCCTGGGTATTCTTGGGTGCAAAAATCAGCGACAATCCCATGGCTGCTACTATGCGGTAAAACCAGCCGTGTGGTTGTGGTTGTAGGTCTATGGGATGGCTCAATTGGTCGGCACGGAATCTGCCACATACATTGTGTGGGTCTTTGGCAAAGAACTGATGCAAGGACGCATCGCTCCATGTGGTGAAGTCTATGACTGTTTTGTTGCATTGGGCGCAGTGGCGGCCCTGCCCGCAAGGTGTCATTTCGTCCCAGTTTTGCAGGCAGGGAGTGGGGATGTTGATTTGGATAGATGAGGGTTGTTTCATAAGCAAGCGTTCTAATGAATAGGACGTAATATTTGTGGGTGGCCTTGGGTTTTAGGGCGAGATAGCATTTTCAGTAAGTAGTTCGTTGGCACAAATGTACACTTTCTAAGATGGGTACGCCAGCGGGACGCTGGCAGTAATTGGGTCCAAGCGGGACGCCTGTTCCAGTATGGCCTTTGTGCAGCAATTTGAAACAGCCATTGTTTTGCACCTGACGGAGCAACCATACGATAATGTATTCTTTGCTACAGAGCTTACACCCCGATGGGGTGGCTTTGCATACAACTTTTGAATCACACGTATTTTCTATTTTGCTACAAATACCTTGAAATGTTCAAATATCGCTGCCTTTTCTTTGGCGGTGCATAGTAGCGAGTGCTTGATGCGTTGCTGATTTTTGCGAAAAATGTGAATGAAATCCCTTTTATGGTGGGGGTAAGCTTGCCAAAAATCGGGTTGGGATGTAAGAACGGCATGCAGTAGGTCGCCGGGGTAATGATGCCCCTCGGCAAGTAGATTTTGCTGCAACACCTGAAGGGCCATGGGTATGAGTATGGGCAAGCTTTGGTTTTGCCCTATGCATATACGCAGGTCTTCGGTAATGAAGTCTTCCAGCGGCTTTTGGCGTAGCTGGTAGATGGTGGTGACGAGATAAGAATTGTATGACGGCTGGCTACCCCAGTAACTGTTCTCTAATTGTTGGATGGTGGGCATGGGGTATTTGTGGTTTCTAAAATGGGCTACCTGTTATAAAGATAAGACAATGGCGTTTGGCACAGTGCCCGGAAAATCTCTGTAACGCCCCAGTGTGCTACGCCAGCGAGACGCTGGCAGTAATGAGGACCATGCGGGACGCCGGGTCCAGTATGGGGTATCCGAGGCTTTTTGCCAAAGTTGAAGAAGCCCGAACCGCACGCACGTAGTTTGTGTTGTTCTTATTGTTGTTGTTGGCGTTGCCATTGTTGAAGTTGATGTTCCATGCGTTGTTAGCATTGTTCTCACTACTACTCCAATAGTTACCAGTGTTTGCAAACGCGTATATTAATTTCTTAACGAACCCGAAGATCGGATCTGTCCGCTTGCCCTTTTTCAACTATAGCTGCTCGCCCTCCGTTACCTTAACAACGAAAGTTCTGGCTATACTACCTGCGCATTGCGCCAGGCAGTAATCTGTTTGCCTATACGCTCCATAAGCTCGCTTATTGCAGCATGCTTTTGTACCGATAGCAATTTCATGTCAAAACATATTCTCAGTTCCAGTTTCACCAATTCAAAATCATCTAAAAAACCTTCCAGATACACACGCTTTTCTTTGCTTTTATTAGCCCTGTATATACTACGCACCAGATTAATACTGTCTTTTTTAAGGTCTTGACCCAGCGTGTATTTATACTCACGCGGAAAATCTTTTGTGTACTCAAATATCTTTAATACCAAAGAATACACGTCCTTAAACACAGACAAATCGTAATACAAAGCCATTTCTTAAATATTTTCGTTGGGCTTCGCCCCAAACCCCCTCTTTAAATAGTTAAATAGATAAATATTTAAAAAGCCCGAACCGCACGCACGTAGTAGGTGGTGCCCTTACCGTTGGCGTAGGTGTTTCCATTGTAGAAGTTGACGTACCATGCGTTGCCGCCATCGTTCTCGCTGCTACTCCAATAGTGCCCAGTGGTAAATCCACCTATAGAACTTCTATTAATATATAATTTATTCAACTCATCCCTACTGGGTAGGTACCAGTCGCTATAGCCATTTAGCACCAGATCGGCACACAACCTTGCTGCTGTGCCTGTGCCACAGGCGGCAGATACTATAGCAGTATTGGCAGCTCCTGTGCCCAGTGCGGTAGATGTGCCACCTACTGTGGTACCCCAACAGCCCCATTGTGCTGTTCCTTGGTCGCTCGGTGCAGCTATGATGCCATGCGTCTCACCTGCTATGTAGCCGGGATCTCCGGGCTGTAATATATAGGCTATTACACCTCCACCAAAGGTAGTACCTACCGTTGCTGATGC